>CAZPZP010000942.1:0-1506 GCA_964591025.1 uncultured Chthonomonadaceae bacterium | reverse complement strand
CAGGACAAGCGCCAGCCTCTCGCAGCCAATCAACCGGAGCAACGCTCGTACCGCGTTCAGTTGCTGGACGGAAATACGCCTGTCGGAGAAGTCTCCGAAACTTTGACGATAACGACCACGCTGTAACGAGGATAGATTGAGGCAAGCGGATGGGAAATGTGATTTGGGACGACGAAAAGGCGCGTCTCAATCTGGAAAAACACGGCGTCTCGTTTCCCGAAGCGTCTGTTGTTTTTGACGATCCGCTTGCCGATGTTCGTTTGGATAGGGAACATTCTGATGAAGAGGAACGCTTAAAGATTATCGGATTCTCTTCACAAAGCCGCCTGCTTCTCGTTGTCTATACCGAGCGCGGTGAAGATCAACGCCTCATCAGTGCGCGGCGAGCGACAGCACACGAGCGAAAACAATATGAATACAACGCCAACCTTTGATACTGAACAAAACCAAAAGCCGCCGGAAAACTCTCGCAGCATTCGCAATCCTTATTATGGCAAGCCGCGCCGCGTGAAAATTGAAGGCAGACCACCGCAGAGTGCCGATAATGCGATAGGATTCGCCTTCTGTCTTGACATTGGCGGCTTTCCCGAAGCCTTGAGACAGGGCAATATCTATCCTGTCCTTGCTGACGAAGAGATGGCACAGAACGGCTGGACTTGGATCATTGATGAACAAGGAGAAAGCCTGTTCTACAAAAGTTCGCTCTTCATCGCATTGGAATTGCCCGAACCTGCCGAAAACGTGATGCGGCATCTTAACCGCACCGCCTGACCTATAGGCGAATGCTGCGAAACTCTGACGATAACGACCACGCTGTAACAATTTGCCGCCAAAACTCGAACTAAACGGGAGAGTCCTCTATGAATGAAAAATTTGAATGGGACGAGGCTAAGGCGGAAAGCAATTTTAGAAAACATGGCGTCGAGATGGATGAAGGAGCAACAGTTTTTGATGATCCGAATGTCATCTATCTCGACGATAACGCCCATTCTGAAGAAGAGGTACGGGAAATTGCTCTCGGATACTCTGATCAGAATCGTCTTCTCTGTGTAGTCTACACGGAGCGCGGCATAAAAACTCGATTGATCAGTGTGCGTCAAGCGACACACTACGAACAGCGCGAATATGAACAATACAACACAAGATGAACTGACAACTCTTGATGCAGACGATGAATTTATGAACCGCGAACGTGACTGGAGCAAGGCTCGTCGCAGACCGGATAAAGTGATTCCTCGTCGCGCACAAGTAAACCGTATTCACCCGATGACTGCGACTGACGCTATTGGATATGCTGTGTGCCTCTCACATAGCGGCTATACAAAGAGTCTGATCCCCTTCAAGATATATCCCGTCCTGCCTGACGAAAGCGCGGCAAAGTCAGGATGGATTCGGATCATTGATGAGGAAGACGTGGATATGCTGTACAAATCCGAAGATTTTGTCGCAATCGAAGTGCCTGTTGCAGTCGAAGATGCCTTCAAGCATCTCGAACGCGCCGCCTAA
>CAZPZP010000941.1:0-1507 GCA_964591025.1 uncultured Chthonomonadaceae bacterium | reverse complement strand
GAGCCGTCATAGCGACCCACGGCTAACAGGCGATTGTCGGGGCTGAGTGCCAGCCCCTGCGCCCAATCGGACTGCGCCGGATAGACCATCTGTTCGGCAAGAGTGAGGGCGTCCCAGCGTTTGACCGCTTTGTCTTCGCCGGAACTGACCAGTGTTTTGCCGTCTTTGGAATAGGCGATTTTGAGGATTGCCCCCTCATGCGCGAACGCCGATTTTGCGAGAGAGCCGCCCGTCGCGCTCAAGTTCCAGATACGCAGGGCTTTGTCCACTCCCCCCGCCGCGATCTGCCTGCCATCGGGACGAAATGCGACGGTATACAATTCGGCAGTCGATTCGCTGAGAGTGAATAGCCGCTTGCCGGTGGCAGCGTTCCAAAGTTTGACGGTGCGGTCTCCGCCAACCGAAGCGATTCGCTTGCCATCGGGCGAAAACGCGATGCCATACACCGAATCGGTATGGTCTTTGAGATACTGCGGCTTGCCATTGCCCCGGACTTTCCAGAGCGAAACTTGCTGGTCATAACTCACCGCCGCAATTTGAGTGCTGTCCGGGGAAAACGCCAACGCTGTGATCGTGTCGGAATGTCCGCTCAAAGTCTGCAGCGGTTTGCCGCTTTCCATATCCCAAAGGCGCACTTCGCCCGACTTGCCCGCAATCCCGCCCGAAGCCGCCAACAATTTGCCGTCCGGTGAAAACGCGACTCCGGTTGCCATGCCCGCCAAGCCCTTCAACTCCTGTACTTTTTTGCCGGTTGTGGTATCGAACAGCGTTACGCTTTTCCAACTCCCCGCCGCCAATTGCCCGCGCTTCGGATTGAACGCGACGGCTGGCACTGCCACGGCTTTAGACGGCGAGCGTGTCTGAGCGAAACCGCCAAGCGGCGAGAGAATGCAGAGTCCAATGAGGAGAATTTTCTGGTTCATAACAGACCGTCAGTACTTTTCCGAGGCGTTCCCCTGTTTTGATTTTCTGTGGTATCATGCGTCAAATAAGAGAGGAGGCGTCTCCAATGGAAACTTTGATTTTAAGACAACGCGCCGAACAAAACGGCACGCTCGTTATTCCCGTTCCCGAAGCCTTGCGCGATCAAGACCTCGATCTTGTCATCGTGATGCAACCCGCCAAACGGCGCGAATATCCCCCCAATTTCTTTGAGGAAACTTATGGAAGTATGGCAGATGATCCTCTTGAACTCCTTGAATCACTTCCTGAAAGCGAAAGAGACCCGATAGACTAATCAGGGTCTTTTTTCCTCTCTGCTCAAAATTGCATCTAAGCAGAGAGCAAAAAGAGGCATGAGACCTCTTGCAAGAGTCGGGTACAAGAACGTACCCGCCTGAAAAACAGACGTCCTACGGACGAAATCCCCTTGCCTTGAGAGTGCGAAGCACGGCACGGCGGAACGCGACCTGCACGAGGAATTTATTCCGCTGTGTCTGTATGGCGGAACGCCCCCTGCACGAGAAATTCATTGTTACTGTCCAAATCTCGTTGCTGAGATTTTGCC
>CAZPZP010000940.1:0-1521 GCA_964591025.1 uncultured Chthonomonadaceae bacterium | reverse complement strand
TAAAATGCCCGCACACCCGGCAAAATCTCAGCAACGAGATTTGGACAGTAACAAGAAATTTCTCGTGCAGGTCTCGTTCCGCCGTGCCGTGCTTCGCACTCTCAAGGAGCAAGGGAATTTCGTCCGTAGGACGGCTGTTTTTGAGTCGGGTACGTTCTTGTACCCGACTCTTGCAAGAGGTCTAATGAAAGTTGATGATATGCCTGACACAAGAGGAGAGATTGACGCAACACTCGTGAGCCGATTGGTCGCCGCACAGTTTCCGCAGTGGGCTGATCTGCCCATCGCGCCGGTGGAATTCAGCGGGTGGGACAACAGAACCTTTCATCTCGGTAAGGATATGACCGTGCGGCTGCCGAGTGCCGAGGGATACGTCGCACAGGTGGAAATTGAAGAAGTGCTTGCGGATCATCGCCGCTCAACACAGCATGAGGCGAACAACTGCGGCAAGAACCAAAACTCAGCGTGCTTTGACTGTCAAAAATGCGCGTAAAGCCTTATCGAACGGCGTATCGGTTGTGAGCCGAACATAAGTAATGCCGCGAGATTTACAGACCGTTTCCCAATGCGAAAACCATGTGGCGATGGCGTCGGTATAGTGCAATTTGAGGGCGTCGGTGTCGGCGTCGAGTGTGGCAGGGGTTTCGCTGTCAGCGACGCGCACCACGCCCGATACGCCGGACAAATCCAGTTCGGACGGCGTAAGGATATGAAGGAGTAAAACCCGAAATCCGCGATGTGTGAAGCGGGCGAGGGCTTCCAAAAGCGTTTCGTCGTCACTGATCAGGTCGGAGGCGAGAATGAGAACGCCGTTACGCTTGAGAAGGGGCGAAACTTCGCGGAGAATCTGCGCCAAGTCGGTTGTGCCATCGGATGTCGTTCGCTCCAGCAGATTGAGGACAGTTTGCAGGTGTGTGCGGCTTCCGGCGGGCGGCACAAAAGTTTTGAGGCGCGAGTCGCCAAGTGCAAGCGAAACCCTATCGCCCTGCCGCACCATCAGATATGCCAACGCCGCGAAGAGAAAACCGGCATATTCGGCTTTGGTCGGCGCAAGCGTTTGCCTTGTCTCGGACGTTTTACGTTTGGGCGGGGTTTGCGTCGGGTCGCGATAGTCCATCGAGCGACTGGTATCCCAAAACGAGACAGCCGGTCATCTCCGTCTCTTTGCGGAACAGGCGGACGTAATCGCGATCCGTTCGCGCATACGCCCGCCAATCTATCGAGCGGATTGAGTCGCCCGCGCTATACGGGCGATAATCCGCAAACTCTGCCGAAGCATCATAAAACGGTGAGCGGTGCGCCCCCGAATACAACCCTTCGACAATGATCTGCGCGGCTAACTGGAAATTCTCCAATCGCCGAAGCGTCTCCCAGTCGGGAACCAAATTTGTCTCCCTATGTGATGTCAGCATCTGTGCCACAATCTAAAGACCAGTTGGAGGACATAAGAAAAATGTTTCGCTACGATCCCGAAGTGGACGCGCTCGCACTCCGTTTGATTGACAGAAAAATTGCGGATAC
>CAZPZP010000939.1:0-1527 GCA_964591025.1 uncultured Chthonomonadaceae bacterium | reverse complement strand
AAGGACGCTTGGCGGCACGCCATTTCAGACGGGGGTTTAAAACCCCCGCGCTGGCTAATAGTACTCTCTGCCGAAAGCAGCAAAAGCAATTACGCAGCAATATTAAGTTTGCCGTCGTGTGGAGAAACTGACTGCATCAGAGTATTGACCATCTCCGCTTCTGCACTCATCGCTGTTTTCAGCAATTTGATCGATATTGCCGTATCCTCACCCACTGCTTTCACAAGACTTTCTAATAACGCGCTTGTAGGCGTGCTGCTTCCACTTGGGATACCCATTGTTCGCTGCTCTTTCTCCTCCCGTTGGAGGTGTTTGTTATCGTTGGTTTTTCGCCGCCAGATTCTCTTTCAGGCTTACCATAATCTCTATCTTTCCAACATCCATAATCACCGGCACGACCAACGCCGGAATTTGCAGCGGCGTCATCTGAATTTTCGCGCCCCGAATCGTCGAAGGCGGCGTAATATCGCACGCATAGCCCGCATCCATCAGCAAGGCACTCGCATTTCCCGTAATCATATTGCCGAGTTCCGCAATGGCACTCGCCGCCATTTCATCGAATGTTACAATCGACACTCCCATCATTTGTGACGCGATTTGATTCGCCGTCACGATGCTCATTCCATAAATTATCTGTCCTTCGATGTCGCCTGTAACTCCAGTAATAAGATTGCATTCCTGCGACGTAAACATTGTCGGGAGCATCGAGAGTTCCCCCTTGGTTACCTGCTTGCCTAACAGCGTCTCAATAACCGAAAACACCGCACTGACAAAGAGATTGACATATTGCACTTTCATCTACGTTATATTTTCCTCTGACAACTCTGTATCAAACGGTGATTCGTATCAGAATCTCTCTCATTTCACCGTTTCGTGTGGTTGCCTTTTCTATGCGATGTACTGCCTCGCTGTCTGTGATCAGCCGATCTGTTTGCGGATCGCTTCCAACACTTTTTCTGCCTGAAACGGCTTGACGATAAAATCTTTGGCTCCGGCAGAAACTGCCTCTAAGACGATATTTTTTTGCCCCATCGCCGAACACATGATAATTTTCGCGTTGGGGTCTATCTTGCGTATCTCGCGTAGTGCTGTAATTCCGTCCATCTCAGGCATAGTAATATCCATTGTAACTAAATCCGGCTTGGTTGACTGATAAAGGTCAACGGACTCTTTGCCTGTTGCCGCTTCTCCCGCGATCTCATAACCGTTATTGATGAGGATATTTTTGAGTGTCACGCGCATAAATAGCGCATCGTCGGTAATCAACACTCGTTTTGCCATTTTCTTCTCTCCACTCCTCACAGCCGCACCTTGCGACAAAATTCGTGTGGTGTTACAGTTCTGTTATTGTTGGCTTGATTCGCCCACTTCTTTATCTCACACCCAAGATTTCATTAGACCTCTTGCAAGAGTCCAGCAGAATAAATTCTTCGTGCAGGTCTCGTTCCGCCGTGCCGTGCTTTGCACTCGATAGGGCAAGGGAATTTCGTCCGTAGGACGGCTGTTTTTGAGTCGGGTACGTTCTTG
>CAZPZP010000938.1:0-1531 GCA_964591025.1 uncultured Chthonomonadaceae bacterium | reverse complement strand
ATATGAACGACTGCCTTGCCGATACGAATATTGTTCTGCGATGGGCATTGTCTACCGATCCTGAATATCGCCTTTGTCGGCTTGCCGTTCGTCGTTTGAAACATCAGGGCGTCCATCTTTGATGTCACGCCGCAAATTCTCATCGAACTGTGGGCAGTCGTCACGCGCCCCAAAGCCGCCAATGGATTAGGACGTACTCCCGAAGAAGCGACAATGCTTCTGAGCCAAGTTCGGCGCGGCTTCCTGCTCCCGAAAGAAACGCCCGAAGTTTTCACGAGGTGGATACAATTGGTGAAAGAGAATGCCCTTGTTTGACGGCAAGTTTACGATACTCGCCTTGTCGCTGTCATACAGGTTCATGGTGTGGCGAACATTCTTACCTTCAATGGCGATCACTTCTGCCGCTTTGATGGAATAACGGTTCTTGCGCCGCAGGACATCCCATAAGGCATAGAAGGCACTGAGATTGAAAAGTAAGTTCAAGCAGGACTCGGGCGCATTGAAGCCGAATTTGCGGCGTATGATGCGTCTTTTTGTTGTCTCTTTTTTTTTACTGGTTTTGGGAAGTTCTGCGTTTGGGCAGAATCTGCCGCAGACTTTTACGCTCAAGAATGGCTTGCAGGTTGTTGTGCAGAAACGCACACAAAGCCCGCTTGTCGCCCTCGAACTTTGGGTCGGTGCGGGCGCACGGGTGGAGCGCAACGGCGAAAACGGCGCGGCGCACTTTATCGAGCATCTGGTGTTCCGGCGCGAAAAGCGAGCCAACACCGAAAGCCCTGATACTGCCATCGAGAACTTGGGCGCGGTGCTGTCGGCGGCGACGGGAGCCGATTATGCCCGCTATACGACGACGGTTGCGGAAGTGCATTGGACGAAAGCAGTGCCGATCCTTGCCGATGTTGTCCGGCGTGCCGAACTGCCGAAAGCAGAACTCGAACGGGAGCGCGGCGTCATTTTGGACGAGCTGGCAGTACGCGACGCCGATCCGCTGGAGAAAATGCAGCAGGCTCTTTATGGGCAGCTCTTTCCTCTGCACCCCTATCGTTTCTCACCGGGCGGAACAACAGACGGCATCAAAGCCCTCACGCGAGAAACCCTGCTTGCGTTTTATCGCCGCAATTATCGCCCGGATCGCTGTGTGCTGGTGATTGTCGGCGATGTCGCGATTGAGGCGGTGCGTGACGCAACGGCGAAAGCGTTCGAGAATTGGATCGCGCCGACCTTTCCGCAGGACGAACCGATTTCCGAAATCAAGCCAATCGTTTCCGCCAAACCCGTCACACTCTATGCCCGCGATGTGACGCCGCAGATAAGCATGGGATTTGTGGCTCCGGCAAATGCCAATCTTGCCGAAAGTTATGCCGTGCAGGTGGCGTCGCTCCTGCTTACAGATCGCCTAACTAAAGACAAAACTCTCCTCAAGTCGGAAGTCCGCTATACGCCGCGAGCAGACAAATCGCTGTTCCAAGTACGGGGGCAATTGGATGTTTCCGATACGAAATTGTTGATTCCGGTGGATATTCAGCAGCGT
>CAZPZP010000937.1:0-1534 GCA_964591025.1 uncultured Chthonomonadaceae bacterium | reverse complement strand
AGAAACTCTCAATAAGAACGTAAATCTTCCAAGCGGCTCGTCCGCAGGACGTCTGTACTTGAGGCGGGTACGTTTTTGTACCCGATATGGCTGAAATGAAACAATCCGACCCGCAACACAACGCCTCCGTTCCAATTTGGTCGCGCCGCGAAATGCTCTCTCAATGGGGCAGCGGCTTTGGGATGCTCGGCTTGGCATCGCTTCTCTCCGACGAAGCCGCCGCCCAGCGACCCAATAATCCAACGACCCAACGCCCCGCCTACTTGATGTATCCGCCGAAGGTCAAGCGAGTCATTTTTCTGTTTATGTCGGGCGGACCTTCCCATCTCGATACGTTCGATCCGAAGCCGAAACTGACGGCGAACAGCGGCAAACCTCTGCCGTTTGCAAAGCCGAAACTGGAACGTACCAAAACGGGCAATCTGCTCGGCTCGCCGTTCAGTTTTCAGAAATATGGACAAAGCGGAATCGATGTCAGTGAACTGTTTCCGCAGGTGGCGACGTGTGCCGATGACCTTTGCGTGATCCGTTCTATGGTTGCCGACAATATTAATCATAACGGCGCGTGTCTGCAAATGAACACGGGCGAACAAGCGTTCTCGCGTCCGAGTTTGGGATCGTGGTTGCTCTATGGCTTGGGAACGGAGAACAAGAATCTGCCCGGCTATGTCGTGATCAGTCCTGCCCAACCCGCGCAGGGCGCACCGCTTTGGGGTTCGAGTTTTCTGCCTGCCGCGCATCAAGGAACCTTGGTTTCCGACCTGAAAAATCCGATTGCCAATCTCAAAAACGGGCGGCTCTCATTGGAGCGTCAGCGCGAACAATTAGATACCTTGCAGCAGTTGAACGCGCTTCATCTCAAAGAGCGGCAGAACGACACTGAGCTTCAAGCCCGAATCGAGTCGTTCGAGTTAGCGTTCCGAATGCAGCGCGAAGCCCCGGAAGCGTTTGATGTGGAGCGCGAAAGTCCCGAAACCAAAAAACTCTATGGCTTGGACAGCAAACAGACTGAGACCTTCGGGCGGCAGTGCCTGATGGCGCGGCGATTGATCGAGCGGGGCGTGCGGGTGGTTCAGGTGTATCATACACAGAACGCAAATCGCACTTCCTGCCAGATGTGGGATCAGCACGCGGAACTGAAAAAGAACCTCATTGACAACTGCGCCTCAACCGATCAACCTATCGCCGGATTGCTCAAAGACTTGAAAGGGCGCGGACTGCTTAAAGATACGCTCGTGGTTTGGGGCGGAGAGTTTGGACGCTCGCCCACAGCGGAAGGAACCGACGGGCGCGAACATCACCCGTTCGGGTTTTCGATGTGGATGGCAGGGGCGGGAATCAAGCCCGGCATGGTCTATGGAGCCACCGATGAGTATGGCTGGCACGCCGTCGAGAATCGCGTCCATGTCCATGATCTGCACGCGACCATTCTGCATCTCATGGGCATCGAGCATACCAAACTGACCTATCGCTATGGCGGGCGCGACTATCGCCTGACTGATGTTCATGGCACTCTTGTCAACGGAATTTTGGC
>CAZPZP010000936.1:0-1535 GCA_964591025.1 uncultured Chthonomonadaceae bacterium | reverse complement strand
CGACAGCGAGGTTTGCGACGTGCTTGAAATGTCCGTCGTGCGTGACGAGCGTTGCACCAATAGCAAGTGCGGTTGCCGCGATCCAGACATCATTGAGCGGAATCATGGTTCCTGCTCGGCGCAAGTCCGCTCGTATCTGTCCGTAGATCATGTTGATATCCTGAGACGATTGAATGACGCTTGTCAGGAAGTCGAACGCTTTGTCTCCGATAGCGCGAATTTTGCTCCGTGTCTGGGGGTTCAGAGTGTTGTAGTAGCCATATTCCCACTCGCCCACAGTGGCAAAACTGATATGCACTTGATCTTGCGCCGATAGGGTGTGAATATGTGCCATAACATTCGGGTCTTCTTCAGCCAGAAACGTATACGAGTCGGTGTCAAGCAAGTATATCTCGGACAAAGGTTTCCTCTCTGGCTTCTCGAAGCATTTTTCTCAATTCCTCGCCTTCCTCATGGGTGAGCAGAGGTCCTTCGGCGATGAATTTCAATATACGGTCTCTGGTACTCATGTTTTGCAGAGATGCGTCGGGTTTGCGTTCCTCATCGGGCTTCTGTTCTTCGGTTGTTGTAACTGCCATAACTTTCTCCTTTCACATTTGCAACTCCATTGTATCACAGGGCGCAATCCGTTGCAAAATCACGGAACAGTCCAATCCACGACAGCGAGGTTTGCGACGTGCTTGAAATGTCCGTCGTGCGTGACGAGCGTTGCGCCGATAGCAAGAGCGGCTGCCGCAATCCACATATCATTCTGCGGAATCATGGTTCCTGCTCGGCGTAAGTCCGCTCGTATCTGCCCATAAGCCGTGCCAATGTCTTGCGATGATGGGATCACGCTGTCCATATAGTCGAACGCTTTGTCACCAGAAGTACGGATTTTGCTCCTCAATGCCGGGTTCAGCGTATTGTAATAACCGTATTCCCACTCACCAACTGTGACGAAACTGATATGGACTTTATCGCCGGGCGCAAGGGCGCGAATATGCGCTAAGATTTCTGAGTCGTCTTCGCCGAGAAATGAGTAGGAGTCGGTGTCAAGCAGGTATATCTCGGACAAAGGTTTCCTCTCTGGCTTCTCGAAGCATCTTTCTTATCTCTTCGCCTTCCTCATGGGTGAAGTAGGGTCCTTCGGCGATGAATTTCAGCAGACGATCTCTGGTACTCATGTTTTGCAAAGAGGGATCGGGTTTGCGTTCCTCTTCAGGCTTCTGTTCTTCGGATGTCGTGACTGCCATAACTTTCTCCTTTCACATTTGCAACTCCATTGTATCACAGCGTAAGACGGTTGGCAACCCGCGCACTCTTCGCTTTGTCTCGCCGCATTACGCTGCCGCTATGCTATAATCATTTCATCAAGAAAGCAAGGAGACGAAATCATGCCGGTACGCCAACCCCGCTACAGTAAAGAAGAAGCCGCCCGACGCGGCGATGAAATCTATGACCGCGATGTGCGCCCTCAGATGGAACCGCAACGCAACGGCGAAATTGTTGCCATCGATCTGGATACAGGCGCGTGGGAAGTAGACCCCGATGAG
>CAZPZP010000935.1:0-1538 GCA_964591025.1 uncultured Chthonomonadaceae bacterium | reverse complement strand
TCTTTCAGACGCACCCTTCCCTGAGTTTTGCGTCTGAAAGACGCTTGTACTTTCTGACCGGGTACTTTCAGTACCCGCTGCGAGAGGTGAATAAGATTATGCCGATGCTTCGAGACTATCGCCCTTCGCGGGCTTCGGCTTGGCGTCGTGCCTTCTGGATTTTGCGGATTCGCGCTGCCGCTTCACGGCGTCGCTTATCGCTCGGCTTCTCATAATGCTCATGAGCGCGGGCTTCTTTGAGAATGCCGCTTTCCATTGTCATCTTCTTGAACCGTCGCAGTGCCGCGTCGAGGTTCTCACCTTGTCTCAATTGAATCTGTGCCAAAGACCGTCGTCCTTTCGTCGTGCATCCCCTCATGGATGCCATGCCCAATCAAAATCGAAAATTTCGCGTGGATACGCCATCTCTATTATACACGAAATTCTGGTAAATCCCAAGAGCAAACCGGAAATTTCTCCATTCTGCACTTAAAAATGTTGTATGAGATTTCTGACAGAGAATGCAGACATTGCGAAAAATTTTGCGAAATAGAAAAAACAGGGCAATATATAACGAAACTGCGTATAATGTGCGTTGTCTTTCGTTCATTTTTTGTGAGGGGCTTTTCTCAGATGATTTCGAGAAACGCCCCTTTCAGAAATTGTCACGACCAACAAAGGAGTTACTCGCGAATGATCATCGAATCCAAGGACGACGTGCTGTCGCTGTCCGGTTCCTTACATAAAAATCAGTGGATGACAATCAAAGCGGCATCTAATTTGCTGTTACAGGATCACCCGCAAGGCGTCATCGTCAGCTGTGAGCATCTGGAGGAGATTTCCGGTGACGGCGCGAAAACATTTTTGGACGCAATGCGCGACATCGAGGCGGCTAATGCCCGCATTATTGTCTCGAATTTGCCGGACAATGTTCTTGCTGTCATCAAAACCATTCCCGGTGTCCGTTCGCAGTTGCCGATTGCAGGGTCAGTCGAAGAGGCACGGGCTTCCCTGCGTGTCGCGTCACGTAAAATGCCCCCTCCTGCCTATACTGGAACAGGCAAACGTACTCAAGTCATTGTGGTTCCCCTGCTTGCCGATGTTGACTTGAGTTATGGGGCGGCACTGGCGGCGCGAGTTGCCAAGCCCGGACGCAGTGAAGTGCGCTTGATCTACTTTATGGAGGTCGGGCGCAATCTGCCGTTGAACGCTCCACTTTTAGCAGAGGAACAGGCGGCATCGGCGGCACTGGCACGCGCCAAAGAACTCTTCAAGGGAGCCGACGCGCCCCTCTATGAGCATATCGAAAAAGTGCGTGAGGCATCCGATGGTATGATGACGGCGATCAAAAATTACGGTGCGGAGATTTTGGTTTTCGGGGCAGGGGAGAACCTGATCGAAGGCGAAGACGCAAACGAGGCTTTTCACGCTCTGGTGGACAAACTGCTCTATCGTGCGCCGTGCGAAGTGATTGTCGGGCGGCTCAAAGCGACGAATTAAGGCATTGGGTCATTAGACCTCTTGCAAGAGTCGGGTACAAGAACGTACCCGACTCAAAA
>CAZPZP010000934.1:0-1538 GCA_964591025.1 uncultured Chthonomonadaceae bacterium | reverse complement strand
CTCAGGAAACGTATGACACCAAACTGCGCCCTATTGTGGACACGCCGGAAAATTTGGGCAAACTGATCATCTTCAATGTCGAAACAGGTGACTATGAGATTGGTAAGGATCCTGCCTTCGAGGAAACTGCCATACTTCAAGCGCGAAATCCGGGCGTCAGATTGATGGGATTCCGAATTGGCTACAAATCTGTCGAGACATTTGGCGGGATGCGAGAGCGTGACATTCGATGATGACAGGAACAGTGCGCGGAATGCAGTTGGTCTTGCCTGTCATTTTTGTCTTGTCAGATGGCTCGGAGGCAATACGCGAGGTCGTCGTAGATACCGGGTTCACAGGCGGATTGTCGCTCCCGCCGGAGATGGTGCAGGAGTTGAGACTAAATTTTGTTCGCGACCATCCGGTGACGCTTGCCGATGGGGAGCGGAACGATTACCCGCTTTATGCCGCCGCAATTCGATGGCATGACGAACAGAAAAATGTCGTGACTTTCGCGATTGGGGATCGCCCGCTTCTCGGCACGGCATTGCTGGAAGGAAGCAGTCTGCACGCGAAGTTCAAGGAAGGCGAACCTTTCGTGGTTGAGCAGAATCCCTCTTGAATTTCCCCTGCTCCTCTTCCAAATTTGGAAGAGGAGCGTTTCTGTTTTGGGGCGGCAGTCGGAGTATAATAGGGCAGACACGTGAGAGGAGAAAGCCATGAGTTATGTCATTGAGGGAACACCGAGCGAAGTGCAGGAACAGTTGAGTGCGTTGGCACTGCCACCGGAGTCGCATCTGCGTATCACTATAGACGAACCCGTTCTGACCGAAACCTCGTCGGTGGAGCGGTTTCTTGCCACTGCCGAGCGCAAGAACGGGTTGATTATGTCGCGCCTCGAATATCAGGGACAGCCGTTGACGATAGAGGTTATCAAGGAGTTGCAGGAGGATGAACTGTGAGAATCCATCTGCCCGATGTCAATGTTCTCATTGCTCTTCACGACATCGCCAACCCTTTTCACCAACGCGCACAGGACTGGTTTGACAACGAAGGTCAGCAGGGTTGGGCGACCTGCCCATTGACAGAGAATGGCTTCGTGCGCGTTTATGCACAAACCAGCACGCTTCCGCCGCACGAGCGTGTTCCAACGGCATACGCGATTTTGGAGAATATGGTCGCGACGTATCACACCACGCATCAGTTTTGGAGCGACGGCGTTTCTCTGCGGGACATCGGGCTTTTTCGTGTCAGCCAGATTGCCGGACACAAACAGATCACCGACGTTTATCTGCTCGGCTTGTGTCAACAGAGGAGCGGGACATTCGTCACCCTCGACGACAAAATCAGCACTGATGCCATTGTTTCGCCCTCCGCAGAGCTGTTCTATAAAATCTGAATTTTGAGGTCGGGTCTTGAATTTCCCTTGCCCTTCTCACACGTAAGTTCGGAGAGGGGAGTTTTTGTTTGTGAGGCTACACTCGGTGTGTAATAGGAACCAGAAATGCGAACAAAGGAGAGTATGAGATGGAAACATTGACCCGTGAGGACGGCAAAGA
>CAZPZP010000933.1:0-1545 GCA_964591025.1 uncultured Chthonomonadaceae bacterium | reverse complement strand
TACACCAGATCGCTGCGACCCCCGATTGCTGTTGTATTCTCCGGCTTTATGAATTTTCTGGGGGTAATCGCAGGGGGAACCGCCGTCGCATTCAGTATCGTTCACCTGCTTCCCATGGATTTGCTGCTCAATTTGGGCGCGTCCGCCAGTCTACTCATGGTTTTGTCGCTTCTTATCTCCGCGATTGTGTGGAACTTCGGAACGTGGTACTTTGGAATTCCCGCCTCCAGTTCGCACGCTTTGATCGGTTCGATATTGGGCGTTGGTTTGGCAAGTTCATTCTTCTCCGGCGCGGGCGTCGGGAACGGCGTCAACTGGGGCAAAGCCATCGAGATCGGGCTGTCCCTTCTGCTCTCGCCTCTCTTCGGATTTTTGGCGGCGGCGGCACTGTTGCTGATTTGCAAAGCGTTGATCAAAGTCCCCAAACTCTATCAAGAGCCTCAAGGCGAAACCCCTCCGCCGTTGTGGATACGCGGCATTCTTGTGCTGACGTGCGGCACGGTTAGTTACGCACACGGCTCCAACGATGGACAAAAAGGAATGGGCTTGATCATGCTCATTCTGATTGGGAGCCTACCCGCCCAGTACGCGCTCAATCCGACCTTCAATACGGCGGAACTCAACCAAGTCGTCATCGAGACACGACAAGCCAAATTCACATTGCAGACGCTTGCGCCAAACGCCAACGATCCCAAAATCGGCAAAGCGATTGCCGAACTGACAACACTGGAAACGCGCTTAACGACACTTCCTGCGCTGGGAACCCTCCCGAAAACGGAGCGTGCCACACTTCGCGCCGACCTTGTGCGTGCCGACGAAGCCCTCGATAAAGTTCTGAAAGCCGAAACATTTACTTTAGCGTCCGATCAAAAAGATAGTCTCAAGAAGGCAAAGGTACAAATCAACGGCGTCGTGGATTATGTCGTTTCGTGGGTCATCTTCGCGGTGGCAATTGCGCTCGGCTTGGGGACAATGGTCGGCTGGAAACGGATCGTCGTGACGGTCGGGGAGAAGATTGGCAAAGCCCATCTCACCTATGCTCAAGGGGCATCGGCGGAACTGGTTGCGGCGGCGACAATTCTGCTGTCCACGCGCTTCGGTCTGCCCGTGAGTACAACGCACGTTCTTTCTTCGGGAGTTGCCGGAACGATGGCGGCAAACAAATCGGGGCTTCAAGCGAAAACGATCCGCAATATCGCACTGGCTTGGGTATTGACGCTCCCCGTGACGATGCTGCTTTCGGCAATACTCTTCTCTCTGCTGGTCGGCAGTTCCGTAAGAGAGATGCAAGCGAAAACGCAGGTTACCACGACGCCGCCTGTTATCGAGCGTCTCGTAAAATAGAGCGGGCGGAAGAGTTTCTATTGCGGGTACAAAAACGTACCCGCCTGAAAAACAGGCGTCCTACGGACGCACACTGCCCCTGCTTGGAAGCGATACCCTCTCAAACGCGGATTTTCGTCCGTAGGACGACTGTACTTTAGCCGGGTACGTTTTTGTACCCGGCAATAGAAACTCTTCCGCCTGCTGATTGATACAAGAGGT
>CAZPZP010000932.1:0-1550 GCA_964591025.1 uncultured Chthonomonadaceae bacterium | reverse complement strand
CGGAACGAGACCTGCACGCAGACATTTATTCTGCTGGACTCTTGCAAGAGGTCTAATAGTCAGTTAGGGACTTACGAAGAAATCATGGTGAACACGCAGCAGATAGAGGCATTCGCTCCCTACCTTCGCGGCGATTGATTTCGTGTATGTTCTCTACAGTTCTACGGCTTTTTATTCTCATCTCTTCCTCGCGTTGAGTTTGGTAATCAGGCGTGCGCCGCGTTCATAGGTGAGGTATGCCCAAGCCCACTGTGCCAGCACGAAGAAGCGGTTACGGAAACCGACAAGAAAATAGATGTGAATGCCGAGCCAGAGAAGCCACGCCGGGAAGCCGCTGATCCCGAATTTGCCGAAATCGGCGATGGCGAACCTACGTCCGATGGTGGCAAGATTGCCCTTGTCCTTGTAACGGAACGGAGCCGGACGCTCGCGGTGCAGGACGTAACTGCGGATCACATTGGCGACA
Source organism: uncultured Chthonomonadaceae bacterium (assembly GCA_964591025.1). Lineage (GTDB taxonomy): Bacteria > Armatimonadota > Chthonomonadetes > Chthonomonadales > Chthonomonadaceae > CAZPZP01. The sequence goes on along the minus strand of CAZPZP010000932.1, from coordinate 1,084 downwards.
TAGTTACCCTGCTGCATGGCGGCAGGAGCGACGCCCGGAAGCGGCTTGCCATCTTGAGTCAGGGTGGCAGTATCGCCGATGACGAAAATTTCGGGGTGATTCGGGATACTGAGGTCGGGCAGGACTTGGACGCGGCGGTTTTTATCAGTGGGGACATCGAACCATTGCCCGGCAGGAGAGGCGAGAACGCCCGCCGCCCAGATCACGGTACGACAGCCGATCCGCTCAAAAGCGACGGTGACGCTCATATCGTCTATGTCCTGAACAGCGCTGTCAGTGCGGACTTCAACGCCCATTTCTTCGAGGGCGTGATGGGCGCGTTTGGCGAGATATTCGGGAAAGCCGCTGAGAATGCGGGGACCGGCTTCAAGCAGCAGGATTTTGGTGCGGCGCGGGTCAATATGCCGGAAATCACTGGCAAGGGCGCGTTTGGCGAGTTCGGCAATTGCACCGGCAAGTTCTGCGCCAGTCGGTCCGCCGCCGACAATTACGAACGTAAGCAGTTCCTGCCGGACGCGCTCGTCCTCTGCCGTTTCTGCCTCCTCGAACGCCGACAAAACCCGTTCCCGAATCCGTGTCGCATCGGTCAGAGTTTTCAGTCCGGGAGCGTTTTCGCTCCACTGCTCTTTGCCGAAATAGCTATGGCGTGCGCCCGTTGCCATAATGAGATAGTCGTAGGGAATGGGCTGGTGGTCGGCGACTTGAACGGTTTTGGCAACAGTGTCGATTCCGGTCACTTCCGCCATCAACACTTTGGTATTTTTTTGCTTGCGGACGATATGACGAATCGGCGCGGCGATGTCGGCAGGTGAGAGTCCGGCGGTGGCGACTTGATAGAGCAGAGGCTGAAATAGGTGATGATTCGTTTTATCAATCATCGTAATGCGGACGGGCATTCCGTTCAATGCCCGCGCCGCTGTGATCCCGCCAAAGCCGCCGCCGACAATGACGACGTGCGGCAGGGAGGCGTTTTGATCTTGAGTGGATGCCATCGTGGGGGAAATACTCCTTATGAATTCCTAACTCACCTCTCGCACCAGAGGTTTTAAACCCCCGTCTGGAAAAAACAAGCGTCTTTCAGACG
>CAZPZP010000931.1:0-1556 GCA_964591025.1 uncultured Chthonomonadaceae bacterium | reverse complement strand
AGACACGCTCGATCAGCGCGGAGAACTTCACGGGCGAAAAAGGCAAGGCGGGCATGGCGACAGAAGGCACGGGAGCCAACGCCGCCCGCGATTTGGGACAGGGTTGGAAGGTGTCGCCTTCGATCCATATTCCACCGAAAACTACCGTCATTTTGGCGGAAATTGATGGACAGGGAGCGATTCAGCATATCTGGAACACGGTGCATCCCGATTGGTGGCGCAGACTAATTTTGCGCGTCTATTGGGACGACGAACTGACGCCCTCCATCGAAACGCCCCTTGGTGATTTTTTCTGCAATGGCTGGTGTCAGCGGTGCAATGTGGATTCCCTGCCGATTGCCGTCAATCCTGCGGGCGGGTTCAATTCCTATTGGGAGATGCCGTTCCGCAAAAACGCCCGAATCACGCTCGAAAATCTGTGGGACGAAGAGTGTCGCGGTTACTATTTCCAGATCACCTATGCCTTGACCGATGTTCCCGACGATGCCGCCTATTTCCACGCGCAGTATCGCCGCTCGAATCCCCTGAAATATCTCACTGACCATACTCTGCTCGACAATGTGCAGGGACACGGGCATTATGTCGGAACCTATCTGGCGTGGCAGGTCAACAATCGCGGCTGGTGGGGCGAAGGCGAGATCAAGTTTTTCATGGATGGAGACGGCGAATTCCCGACGATTTGCGGAACTGGAACCGAAGATTATTTCGGCGGAGCGTGGAATTTCGAGCATCCGCAGGGACAGTACGGAATTTTTTCGACGGCGTATCTCGGAATGCCGCAGGTGATCAGTGCCAAAGAGGGCGACCTCTACAAATCACAGCAGCGTTTTGGACTGTACCGCTGGCACGTTCCTGATCCGATTCGCTTCGAGCAGGACTTGAAAGTGACGATTCAGGCGTTGGGCTGGCGTTCTGGTGGTCGCTATCTGCCGCTTCAAGACGATATTTCTTCTGTCGCCTATTGGTATCAAACCGAGCCGCACGCCCTCTTTCCGACCTTGCCGGATCGCGACGGCTTGGAAGTGATTTGAACCACAGGGAACACGGGGAACACAGGGACAATGCAAATTCATTGATCCACGAAAGAACACGAAAGGGACACGAAAACAAGGCAAAAGCAAATCTCAGAAATTTGTTCTCGAATTTCCCCGTGTTCCCTGTGGTTGTGAATAAGGAGGGCTGTTGAGATGAAAGCGATTGTTGCAACGGCGGGATTGATTGCGATTGCCGGACAAATAGCAGGGGCGCAGACGATTTTTCGCAAAGTGGAAACCAAGAAGCCGGGCTTCAAGTTGACCGCCAAAGTTCCCGTTTTTACACACAAAACGCCCGTCACTGCGATGACGAACAACGCGATGATGGCATGGGTTAAATCGGAACAATCCAAGGCAGCCAAACAGTGGGGCAAGCCGCCCAAAGACAGCCCGGTCAAGGAATATACGTGGGATGCCGCGCCGACGGTCTCCTATTTTTATGCGCCGCGACTTGCCAGTGTTTCCTTCTTAGTGTATGAGTATTCCGGCGGGGCGCATCCCAATCATTGGTATCGGACTTTT
>CAZPZP010000930.1:0-1563 GCA_964591025.1 uncultured Chthonomonadaceae bacterium | reverse complement strand
AATTCCAACATCCCTGAACTGTTAGGGACATTCAATGATTAAATCGTTCCATCGCCTTGTCGGGTACTGAAAGTACCCGCCTCGGTGTCCTTCGGACGAGCGTCCTGCCGGACGCACCATGCAAGAACGGAACGGTTTAATCTTTGAAAGTCCCTTACGAGAGAGGCTGTGATCTTCCTCTTCTCGGCATTTCACCTCAAATTGCCATACTTCTCCATCGCTTGGCGCAGTTCTGAATGCGTTTCGGCGTAGGTTTCAAGCGAGATAGCCGATACTGCTGCGTCCCATGCTTGACGTATCGCCGCCATTCCTGCCGCCGGTCCCGACGGGTGCGCCATGATGCCGCCGCCCGCGAGATACATGAAATCCGGCGATCCGACACGGCGATAGGTCTCAGGAATTTGCCCCGCCCATTGCCCCGACGAAATAACCGGCATAACGGTATCGTCCCCGAACATCGGCGTCTGACAGGCTTGAATGGACTTTTCTACCGATTCGTCCGGTTCCCAGAATTTATTCTGCAAGCCGTTGACGTGCAGATGATCCGCGCCCGCCAATCGCCAAAACTTCTGGTACGCCGTAAACTCCATGCCAAGTGCGGGGTGCCGCGTATACATTCCCCAGCCGTTGCGGTGTCCATGAATCGGCAGTTGGCTGTGGCGGCGCAAATGGGTGAGTGCGGGATAGCCGACGCTGTTCAGGCTGACCATGATGCAGGTTCCGCCCGCTTCCAAAACCATATCGTGATGATCTAACATTTTGTACAAATCATCTGTGACGTTGAACGCAAACATCACCTTTTTGCCCGTCTTGTCGGCAAACTCGTTGACGGTTCGCATGACGGCGGCGACGCGATCTTTAAACGGAGAATGCGGCGAATTTGCCATGAGTTCATCGTCTTTGACAAAATCAATTCCGGCTTTGGCGAGGTCGCGTACCAAATCCGCTGTTTGTTGCGGCGTCAGTCCGACGCTCGGCTTGACGATGGTTCCCAAAATCGGACGGTCATAGACGCCCGCAAGTCGGCGCGTTCCCTCAATTCCGAACTGCGGCATGGGATATGCCTCTCCGAATTCCGCCGGAAGTTCCACATCGCGCAATTTCAAGCCGCTATGTTCACTGAGTTCGTAGAGATTGCCGCAGAGCGTCGCGAGCAGGGTCGGCAAATTTGTGCCGATGTTATCAAATGGAAATGAAAGGACGATCTCGGCTTGGATATAACGCGGCGTCTCCACATTTTTGGGAGGTCGCGAACCCGGTAACGACGGCATACCCGTTTCGCCGATGATCGTGATCTTTTCAACTCTCGCTCGTGCGCGTGCCTTGAGTTCTTCGGTTTCGCCCGGAACCGGCAGAAACGTCCCCGAAGACTGCTCGCCTGCGATCATAGTCGCGGCGTATTCGACATCGTGCGCGGTTTCGATAAAATAGGTGGCGACTATGCGCTCTGAACTCATTGTATGTTCTCTTTCTGAGCCATTTTACCAACAAAATCACAGTCCATCATAACCAGCGAAATGAATTTCTCTGCTGGGAGCCTTCGGCTGTGCCGTGCTTCGCACT
>CAZPZP010000929.1:0-1572 GCA_964591025.1 uncultured Chthonomonadaceae bacterium | reverse complement strand
GCACAACAAAAATGGGCTGACGAGGTTGTAGGTGTTAGATTTCAGGAAAATTCTGTGCGAGTAACTCACGTTACGCACCGGAGGTTTTCAACCCCCGTCTGGAAAAAACAAGCGTCTTTCAGACGCACACTGCCTCGTATTGACTCCCCTCTCCTCTCAGGAGAGGGGTTGGGTGTGAGGTAAGACGCTTGTACTTTCTTTCCGGGTACTTTCAGTACCCGCCGCGAGAGGTGAGCGAGTAAAACAAATCCCCCGCTGAGGCTATTTGCCTCAGCGGGGGATTGTTCTATAACCTAAAACCTATCATTTGCCATCCACTGTCTAACCCAGCACAATAAATTGTGATGCCGCCTGCAACACCACATCGGGAGCGATCAGGGGATCGATTCCGTTGTTGACATTGGCGGGCGGAGAGATAGGAAAGGTTGCGGCAAAGAGTTTATTGTAGATGTAAGCAATCGTTGCCGTGTGTCGTGCTTCAGTGGCTTGAATGCCTCCCGCAACGAGCAAAAACGTGTTCGTCACGAAGAAAGGAATGGCTCCCAAATACGCTGATACTCCGAGGTTTTCGACGGTATAAAGCAAATTGACGACTTGCTGTCGGCTCAAATTGTTCATACTGAAATCGAATTTAGCAGTATTGAACGGCGCAGACAGCAGCAAGGAATTAGTTCCCAAAGCCTGTATGAGAAAATCACGATGCTCGCGCTCTACCCGCCCAAAAAGCTGCGTATATCTCACGTCCGGCTCGGAAGCAGACAACCCCAAGCCTGTGATCTGAACGCCCAATGAATTCGTATTGCCCCCTGTCGTGAGACGTTGGAGAGCCTGAACATAAAGGTCGGCTTCCAATGCTTCGAGAGCAAGGGCATAATTGAGAACTTTAGTATCTCCAGTGCCGGGAATCTGCGCGAATGTAAGCGGAGGATTGACGACAGCGGCGGCCCGCTTTGGAAGTGTTACAGCGGCGGCAAGTGCCAGACCTGCGGCGGCTTTAGCATAGCGCGAAAACGGTTTGACTTCGGTTTCGGGCGTGGAAATGGTTTGATTCATCATTTTGAGTTAGCCTTTCTACCCAATCAGACATTGTAAGCGGGAAGTGCCGCGATGACAGTGGGTGGGTCGAGATAGTACTGGAATGTATCTTCGCTCGGCGTATTCTCTGCGTTTGCTCGATCAGTAACACGCCTATCCCCGGTTAAGAATTCCGGTCCGGGATTTCCCGTGGGTTCGAGTAAATAATCGATGATCGAAGAGTGCCGCGCTTCCGTTGAATGGATTGCGACGGCGGTTGCAACCAGCTGTTTGTCGGCAAGTGTGTTGAACGCCATGAACCCTGCGGCACCGAGATAAGCACGAACGCCGGTCTCTTCAAGCGGCAGAATGTTGGCTAAAATCACCCGCAAATCGTTGCCAGCAGAACCGTCGGCAGTGGTGAATTTATATCCCGCTGTACGCCGCGTCACCGGAGTGCCTCCATTGGCTTGAATCGCCGTAGTGAGAAAATCGCGGTGAGCCGCTTCGACATAAGCGAAATCACGCAGATAGGCAAAAGCGGCTTGTGGGTCAGCC
>CAZPZP010000928.1:0-1576 GCA_964591025.1 uncultured Chthonomonadaceae bacterium | reverse complement strand
CCAAATTCGCCCTGAAAACCCTCTTGGCTCAAAAGTGAAGCAATCGTTGCTGTACCGCACGTAGGAGAACAGAGAACATCACCGAAGGGTCATGTCTTTTTCAAGGAGCATTACTGTGGCGATGGGTATGACGTATGCGCGAGCGCGATTGTGGCTGGGAATCAGCTGCGTGGGAACGATGGTGGTGGTTTCGGTTCTGTTGTTGCTGTTCCGGGTTTCTGCGCTTCTGCTTGCGACAGAGAGGGCACCGTTCTGGACGGAGGTCGCGCAGTTAGTAGGAGTTCTGTTCGCCTATGTGTTCCTGAGCAGCCCCTTCGACTTTTTCGGCGGCCTCATCCTGCCGAAAGAGTATGGGCGTTCCACGCTTCGCTTCCCGCAGTTTCTCGGTAGATGGCTGCGCGGCGTCATACTTCATAGCACGATTTTGCTGCTGATCGCCCTTGCTCTGTTGAACGCGGCGAAGGTGGGCGGCTTCCCCCTGTTTCTCGGCGTGTATCTCTCTCTCAACTTCGTCTTGCTGCTCCTGCAAGCCCTGCTTGCCAATCTTCTCGGCGGTATGACGTCTCGTAAGACGGACACAGAGACGGGACAATCCAAAGTGCTTTTCGCCGCAAATCCGAATCCCTATTACACGGGCGGCATTGCGGGATTGCCGGGTATGGAGCGCGTGATTGTGCCGGAAGGGTGGCGAACCGCGTTCTCGGCGGAACAACTGGAAACGATACTGCTGCGTCGAACAGGCGTCCTGCGAAATGGTTCTCGGACACGCGGACTGCTGCTGGCTCTGCTCTGGAATACCTTCGGGGCGTGTCTCTCCGCGTTGCTGTCGGGGCATCTCGCGACAGTTGCGGGAGTGGTCACGTTCAGCCTGTGGTTCACGCTCTGGAATTTCATCGGGCTGTTGCTGTTGCCTGCGCCTTCGCAAAGAGGGGTGTTTGGCGGCGATACGTTCGCGTTGCGGCACGGTGCAAAAAAGCAAACGCTGGAAGCGATTATCGCGCAACTCGACACGTATCAGGACGATGAGGTTTCCCGCGTTCCCGGCGTTGAGACTTATTTCCATCCGATTCCCTCCGTCGAGCGGCGGCTGACTTTGCTCGATGCGGGCGGTTCTGCCGAAATCGGCGCGTGGCATGGGGCAAGAATGGCGATCTATCTCTCGTGGGCAGGCGGCAGTTTCCTCTCCCGCGCCGTCCATTGCAACTGCGGACGCCCCGATGTCTGGGTCTTCCTGCCCTGCGATTAAATCGCACTGCCTCAGTGCTGCTTCGTTTCCGGTTTTGGCACGATACTGATACTGCCGTCGCCTTCCAGAACCGCCGGTTTCCCTCTCGAACCTTTCGTCGGGCTGTGCTGGTGCATCACCATTTGCAGTGGGCTTTCCGTGACACATTCCCGGTGCAGCGAACTGTTTCGGTACACTCTATTTGGGTAGGGGTAACGATGCTCAGACGACTTATCCGGGAAGGCGACCTCTGGCGGGAGAACGCCGCCGCCGATGTTGGTCTGTAGGGCGGACTCTGTGAGAGTAAAATGCAGAAATCGTTGTCCGACGTGCACTCTCTTCATCCTGCCG
>CAZPZP010000927.1:0-1599 GCA_964591025.1 uncultured Chthonomonadaceae bacterium | reverse complement strand
TTAGGAATATAATCCTGACTGTTGAACATGGTAGTAACTCTCCTTTTGGGAAGAGAACGTTCTCTCTCGCAACGAGAAAAAGCCTGTCTTCAGACAATCCTTTTTTCGTCATTATCCATTGTTTTTGCCACCCGTAGCATTTTTCAAAATTCGACGGTAAAACTATCGGGGACGCCGACGGCACGGCAAAAATCAGTTGGGTTCACGTCTTCCAACTGTTTCGCATTGATTAGTACCTGAAAGTGGAACATTCCCATCTTATTTCGTTCCCGTGCCGCTTCGCGTATTTTACGGGCAATTTCATCATACATATCTCACCAGTCCTCTCTACACCGATGCACCGCAAAGCGTGCGCCATGTGCATCATCTTGGGGTTGCGGGCAAAATGGTCGCAAGTCAATTCTGCCCCTGCTTGTGCTTAGGACACGCTGCAATAGCCGCAACGAAACGTATAGATTGAGCTTACAATGCGTTTTGTCCTTGCTCGAATCATAGTGCCGCTGCAACCGCCGCCGTGCGCTCCGCAAGTCTTCCCTTTGCTCCAAAAAAGCGTTTGTCTCCTGCTCGGATTCTGCCTCTATTCGTTCCAATGACGACCAATTAAATCTCCTAAATCAGCAGCCCTTACTTCTAAAGCAAGGCGTTGCTGACGTATCCGTTCGGTAGACTGCTCCAATCGTCGGTCAAACTCTTCACGGGTAATTATATCCAATGCCATTGATTCTACTCCTTCTAAAAACAGTATATCTCTATCTCACAAGGCGCAGTTCCGCCCCGAAGTCGTCTGCGTATTTCGCGATATAATCTAATATCGCGGCGAATTATGCGTCGTTCTTAATTACAGGTTTGCTTTGTCGAGAAGTAATTGGTTTTCAATCCGCCCGCATCGCGGACATCTCTTTGGGTGTGTAAGTGAACAACATACCGACGTTCTTTGCCTCGTCATTGAGTGCGGCAGCGAGGGCTTGCTTCACGCGCCGGTGTCGGTCTACGGAGTCTTCATCCTCAAAGCCATCCCAAATGAGCAGACCCGAAAAGCGACCGTCGGGTGCCGTGTCCAATTCCAGTTCCGACCCCGCGAATGCCTGAGTCAGTGCCTCTCTAATTTGCTGTTCCATTTTGCTTCTCCCTGTTCGATGATCTTGCCAGCGAGGTTCAAAAGCCTTCGGCTTATATTCTTCCAGCGGTCTCCACTCTGCCTGAACTCTGCTTTGATTTCGGTCATATAGTCTAAAAATTGTCGATTCGAGTAATAACGGTGATTGCTGCGCCAGCGCAGATTGAGCGTCTCGAAGGCAGTATGAAATTCTTCTTCTTGGTGACGCGGTACGATACCGTAAAAATCGGCTTCTTTTGCCAGTTCGCGCAGATCGTGCCGTGAATCGAACTCGCCCGTAGCCAATCGCAGGTAGGCGCGTAGATGACATTCTACCGCAAGCCCCGCGATATAATGGGAAAGGAAATACTCCCCGCTCTCATGTAACGAGTAAGCCCGCTCCAGATGTTCCCGCGCCGCAAATCGGTACGTTTCCGCAGTAGAAAGTGGCATAACATGATCTTCCCTTGCTCGACAGCGTTGAGTATACCCGATGCTATAAT
>CAZPZP010000926.1:0-1600 GCA_964591025.1 uncultured Chthonomonadaceae bacterium | reverse complement strand
ACCCTCAAAGGACACAGCGATTGGGTTCTCTCCGTCGCGTTCTCTCCCGATGGCAGGCGGATTGTAACGGAGAGCGCGGACGGGACAGCCAAAATTTGGATTTCTGATCCCACACCCGGAAAGTGAAGCATTGAAATTTTGCGTGTAATCCCCGAAAGCGCAGGGCGTGATGCCGACATTCCCAAACAGGGCGAGGGCGTTGGGGTATCATAAAAACAAAGCGACATTCACGCCCGCTCTTACGACGCAGAAAGGCAAATACGATGATGGACTTGCAAATACTCGAAGGATCGGCGTTCGGTGTGGACAACAAGGCGCGTGTTCTCGACAACGGCGGCAATGCACTCGACAAATACAAGCACACCGTCGTGAGCGAGAGAAGAAACTTCGCGGTCAAGACTGGCAAATTCGGCACTCAACGGCTATAATACACCTCTGAGTTTGTTTTTGGAGAAAGAGGAAAATGCACGTCACAGTTTTAGAAGCGGGGAATCGCGTTCAGCTTCCGGCAGAGTGGGTCGAAGAGATCGGCTTGTCGGGTCAGGCGGCTATGGAGCGAGTCGCCGGAGGTATCCTCATTCATTCGCCCGCGCCCTCCTCTTGGGATACTCTGTTTCGTGACAAGATAGCCCTTAATCCTGCCGCCTCAAGCCCCGAATCCGAAGAGATAAACGACGATGATTGCCTCTACTGACCCCATTGAGCGCGGACTCGATACTATGCTCATTGTCTACAGTCTGCTTGCCGACCACCCGGCATCTGCTGTCTGCGAGCAGTTTTTGCGCCAGCGCACCGGATGGTTCATCACCCCGTTCATTCTCCTCGAAACCAAAGCCCTGATGACCAAAGTCTACGGCGTTGAACCGGCGGTCATCACCGAGAAATTGACACATCTTGCCCAAAGCCCCATTCAGATTGTCACACCCGACGGCACAGAGACTCTCGCGGCTCTGCCTCTCGCCGATACCCACAGAATTGACCTCACCGACGCCACACTCCTGCAAGCGATTCACGTTCGCAATCTCAAATATCTCGCCACCGACGATACACGCCTCGCACACGCGGCAAGCACCCTCGGCATTGTCGCCGAGAGTCCGATTGATGCGGCATTGCGTCAGGAGATCACTCTTTGGGAACAAACCCATCTGCCTCAAAAAGGATTGCCCCGCATTCTGCGCTCGATTTATGAATGGCTGCTGCGAAATGCTCCGGGATCGGCGGAATCGTTCTGGTCACAAACAGGAAACGGCAGCCACCTGCCTTAAAGTATCTCCTCCTTGTGACACACACGCGAATTTTCTCTTTTTCCTCTTCAAATAAGAGCAAAGCATACCGAAAATCAGGGGCAGGAACACGACATCCTGCTCCGAAACGTCGAAGGATCGGCGTTCGGCGTCCCTTCCAACGAAGCCTCGATTTATGGGTAGAATGCAGCGTTTGGCACAAGGAACCGGAGAATAAATTCGCCGGAACACTTCGGGTATCATAACAACACGGAAACACCTTACCCTTGTTGCTATCGCAAAGAGAGGAAAACACAATGGCGGACTTGCAAATACTCGAAGGGACGGGTAGAGAGTTATTGCCCCAATTGGAACAG
>CAZPZP010000925.1:0-1602 GCA_964591025.1 uncultured Chthonomonadaceae bacterium | reverse complement strand
ATTTCTCGTGCAGGTGGCGTTCCGCCGTGCGGTGCTTCGCACTCAATCCCAAACTGAAAGTGATCGCCTCTCAAACAGGGCATTTCGTCCGCAGGACGTCTGTTTTTTAGGCGGGTACGTTTTTGTACCCGGACAACAGAGACATTCCTTCGTGGCGTGCCGCTGTGGTGTGCTTCGCACTCAAAGACCAACTTGATGGTTTGTGGAATTGCCTAACAACCCAATTACCCAACGACCCAATAACCCAATGGAGAATTAGACAGTGGCTGTACGCGCACAACGACTTGACAAAATACCGCCGTACCTATTTGCCGAGATTGCCGCATTGAAGCGCAAGGCATTGGCAGAGGGACGCGATTTGATTGATCTGGGCATCGGTGATCCCGATCAGCCGACGCCCGCGCCGATTATCGAGGCATTGACCGAAGCGGCGCACAAACCCGAAACCCATCGCTACGACGAGACAGCAGCGGGCTGGACTCCGTTTCTGGAGGCGGTCTCGACATGGGCAAAGCGGCGGTTCGAGGTGGACATCGATCCCGCAACAGAGGCGATGCTGCTTATCGGAAGCAAAGAGGGCTTGGCGCATTTGGCGTGGGCATATATAGACCCCGGCGACGTTTCGCTGGTTCCCGATCCGGCGTATACCGTCTATAAAGTCAATACGCTGATGGCGGGCGGTGAAGCCGTTGCCATGCCACTGTTGGAAGAGAACGGCTTTTTGCCCGACTTGTCCGCGATTCCGTCCGATGTGGCGAAGCGGGCGAAACTGCTGTGGCTGAACTATCCGAACAATCCGACGGGCGCAACCGCTCCACTCTCGTTCTATGAGTCGGCGGTGGCGTTTGCACGGGAATATGATCTGCTCCTCGTCAACGATGCCGCCTATTCCGAGTGCTATTATGACCCTGCCCATCGTCCGCCGTCGGTCTTGCAGGTCGCGGGTGCAAAGGATGTCGCGATAGAACTGCATTCGCTCTCGAAGATGTTCAATATGACGGGGTGGCGAATCGGGTTTGCGATAGGAAATTCGGAGGCGATTGCGACGGTCAACAAACTCAAGTCCAATCTCGACAGCAAGCAGTTTCCGGCGGTTTCGCTGGCGGCGGCGCACGCGCTTCTGCACGGCGACAACTCAGCGACGCTGAATTTGTATCGCCGCCGCCGCGATATTTTGTGCGACGGCTTGAACGCGATTGGCTGGACGGTTCGCAAGCCGGACGCGACGTTCTATGTGTGGGCGCGAGTGCCGGAGGGCGAAACTTCGATGACGTTCGCCCGTAAACTGCTGGAAGAGGTGGGCGTCCTCGTGATTCCGGGAGTTGGCTACGGCGAATATGGTGACCGCTATATCCGAATGTCGCTGACTGTTATGGGCGACAAAAACGGCGAACGCTTACAGGAGGCTGTCGAGCGAATCCGCCAGATGAAGTAGGAACCAAATCGAAGCATTTAGAGCGTGTTTTGGTGCGGAATAGGGTTGTTGCATTCCACCAAAACAAAAACGCCCCTCATTCCGTTTGGAACGAGGGGCAAAACGGCGGCGTTGAGGTTACGGGTCGCCAAGCTGATTGTAATGACCGATAAGCTGGGTGAGGTCGG
>CAZPZP010000924.1:1284-1603 GCA_964591025.1 uncultured Chthonomonadaceae bacterium | reverse complement strand
ACCGAGAACTTGCCAGAAGCCGCTGGGAATCAACGGGCGATATTCAAAACCGAAGGTCTGCGTCTCCAAATTCTTGATGTTGTTGTTGGCGGCATCTCGCGGCGACGGCGTTTTAATCACCAGCACATTGCCGTGCGGCTGATAGCCCTGCTCTCCGAGGCGATGCGACAGGCTCGGCGCGTCCAATCGTTTGGCTTCAAAGGTGAAATTCAGCTGCGTTTCGGTGCCGCGCAATTTGCCCAATGTCGTCTGCGCCTTCAAGGGGAAAATGCGCTGACACCCTTTTTTTGCCTCATACTCTTTGTCGTCGAGTGCCAAG
>CAZPZP010000924.1:861-1274 GCA_964591025.1 uncultured Chthonomonadaceae bacterium | reverse complement strand
GCCAGATATTCGAGAACGAGTTCGGGACCGGGTATGCCCTGCAATTCGCAGTACAGCCAGTCGTTGCCTGCGTTCCGAACGTGAATATCGTAAGCGATCCGCCGCCGGAAGATTCCCATGTGCATTTGGGTTTGCTGTGCGGCGACACGCACTCCCGCCTGAGTCGGCTTTTTCTTGGGAGCCTTGCCCTCCGGAACCAGCACCACATCCCATTCATAAAACGGGCGCACATTCAGCGTCCCAGTGACAGTGCGAACCCGCTGCTCATACACTCCGCCGTTTTCCGTCTCCGAAATGTAGTTGGCTTCGATCTGCACAGAGAACTTATAGGCTCCTGCCCGCGCTTCGGGAATGCGCGGCAGCACAAATTGAATCATCACTTTGCGTTCGCGCTTTGCAGCAAAACGCAAAAA
>CAZPZP010000924.1:295-851 GCA_964591025.1 uncultured Chthonomonadaceae bacterium | reverse complement strand
GCTGTTATCCGGCGCAATTTCGTCATCTTCGCCTAAGACGGAAGGCGTCAAAACGAAAATCTTCGCCCATTCCGGTTTCCAATTTGGGTGGTCACACGTCGCCGTCAGCGTAAAGCCATTGACACGGTTCAGCAGGTTGCTGATATTGATGACAGCAACTTTAGTGACTTTAGTGAGTTCTTCGCTGGTCAACTCTTCACTGTTGGGAAGCGGATTATCCACTCCCGGAATGCACTCGACAGCCGGTGAAAGCACCGTCACAGTCATGAAATTAGTGGGAGTTCCATTCATTAAGGGGCCTCCTTGCCTTTCAATCGGAATGTCAATTTGGGCAGTTTGCTGTCCGAAGTCAAAATCACTAACGTGTCTTCTTTGTCCTCTACAGCGGCATTTCTTTGAATTTTCAACTCGGTGGACTGCTTCGGATCGAGCGTATTGCCATCGATTAATTTTCCTCCGACTGAATAGGGTGACTTAGGCTCATGCCCTTTGTACAAGCGAATTTTGTCCTCCTCTACGCGGCTTGTCTGTTTCAAGGCATTAGTTAACTTAATCT
>CAZPZP010000924.1:0-285 GCA_964591025.1 uncultured Chthonomonadaceae bacterium | reverse complement strand
GGACATTTCATTCGGTTCCATGTTCAGGGCAATCTCACCCTCCTCATTCGGTTCTTGCACAACGTCGTTGACGCTAACTTGCAGCGGCGCGTTCTCACGGGTCAAATAAGCTTTAATTTTTATTTTTGCTGCCCCGCCGACGCCTCTGGGACGCAGAGAAACTGTCCGCTCAAGCAAGGAACTCTTATCGAAGTCCATCCCTTTAATATCCAGCCGCGCCTGCCGCCAAAACCAATAATTTGCGCTTGTCGGCGTGATAATCGTCCCCTCCGAATTGGGTATCTC
>CAZPZP010000923.1:0-1604 GCA_964591025.1 uncultured Chthonomonadaceae bacterium | reverse complement strand
CGGACAAGAGCAAATGCCTCTTCAACAATCAGAAATTACCCTGAATTGGGCGATAAATAGTCGCTTTTGGATTCGCACCAAAAATCAGGAACAAGCAGACTATTGCGCGACTCTCTTGTTCAGGGTTGTCACTCAGATTTTTGAGAAAGTCGGTACAATGAAGCGCAAACTTCGCAACAACGGTCTCAGTATCGTCATGTTTCTGCTGTTCGGCGTCACTTTGCTGGGACAAATTGTTACGGGGCATCGGGTTTACAATGAGGATCAGAAGAGCCGTCAACAGCAGGAAGTCGGTATAGGAACCTATCTGACAAGCGGGCATTTTATCGAAGCCCTTTTTGAGAACTGGGAGAGCGAATTCCTGCAAATGGGATTCTATGTCGTCCTGACCGTATTTCTATTTCAGAAGGGGTCTGCCGAATCGAATGATCCCGATGCAAGCGAGCGTGAAGCAGAAGCAAAAATCGAGGACAAGTCCAAACTCCCCGCGCCGATTCGCAAAGGCGGCTGGGTTCTCAAACTCTATGAAAACTCACTGGGACTTTCGCTGCTGGCTCTGTTTGTGGTTGCGTTTCTCCTCCATGCGTCGGGCGGCGCAAGAGAATACAGCGTGGAACAACAGGCACATGGCGAACCCGGCATTGGGTTGCTCGCTTACATGGGAACGGCGCAATTCTGGTTCGAGTCGTTTCAGAATTGGCAGAGCGAATTCTTCTCTATCGGGATACTGGTCGTTTTCTCCATTTATCTGCGCCAGAAGGGATCGCCAGAATCGAAACCGATGGCAGCCACGCACGACGACACCGGCACGGGATAATTCAGCGGTTTCAGACTTCTCCTGAAGCGGCAAACTTATAGCCGTAACCGCGCACCGTCAGCAAATAGCGTGGATTTTCGGTATCAATTTCGACTTTGCACCGGAGGCGACGCATCGAAACAACGAGTGTTTTGATGCCTAATTCCGCATCATAACCCCAAATCCGCTCGAAAAGATAGTCGCGGGAAAGGGCGCGTCCCTGATTTTTTGCGAGGACTTCCAGTAACTCAAATTCACGGGTCGTGAGATGCAGTGCCGTACCGTCTCGATAGGCGTCGCGGGCATCGAAATCAATGATAAGATCGCCGATTTTCAGCACATTTTTCTCTTGGGCTATCGCCGTGCTGTATTCCTGCGTCCGTCGCAGATGCGCCCGTATCCGCGCCAAAACCTCCTGCGGATCGAACGGCTTGATGATATAATCGTCTGCCCCGACTTCCAAACCGACAATTTTATCCGAAGTGGCTTCGCGTGCCGTGAGCATCATAATCGGCAACCGATATTTGGAGCGTACCCGCCGACACAAGGAAACGCCGTCCATATCGGGCAAACCGATGTCGAGGAGCATCAAATCGAACGGCTCTTTCTCCAACGCCTGCCACGCTTCGGATGCCGTCACCGCCATTGTGCAATGATAGCCCTGCAACCCTAATATGCGTGCCAACGGGTTAAGAATAAAGCGGTCATCGTCTACCAAAAGAATTTTGCCAGCCATTGCCTCTGCCCTTCTCATATTAGACCTCTTGCAAGAGTACAGCGAAATGAATTTCTCGTGCAGGTCTCGTTC
>CAZPZP010000922.1:0-1613 GCA_964591025.1 uncultured Chthonomonadaceae bacterium | reverse complement strand
TCTTGCAAGAGTCCAGCAGAATAAATTCTTCAGACGGAGGGCGTTCCGCCATGCCGTGCTTCGCACTCGAAGGGCAGAGGAATTTCGTCCGCAGGACGGCTGTTTTTGAGTCGGGTACGTGATCTCTACCCGACTCTTGCAAGAGGTCTAATGGCAACCTGCGAATGTGACGGAGGGTTGAGGCGGCATCACAACTGATGACCGCCTTGATTTTTTGTCAATTTGACAGGTTGTTCCTACGGAAAATGATGCCCCTAATGGAGTCGAAAAAACCCCGAAAAAGTTGATGATTCCGGTTGCATTCCTGTTATCCTTGTGTTATACTGACGCACGTTCCAAGGTTGATGAAGGGCGGCAGAGAAAGAGCGAGTTTCTGCCGCAGTGTAAAGATCAAATGTCCGAAAACGAGACATCCGAATTTGCTGTAAAAGACAGCCGCGCCTCTCAAAACGACGCGGTTGAAGCGGTTGAGAAGACAGCGACTGCGCCCGAAGATGCCGAAGACGATTTGAGCGATCTGCCCGATCCGGCATTTCTGTTCTCTATCGCGGCACTCCGAATGTCTCCTGTTACGCTGGCACGTACCCTGCTTGCAGTGTTCGACGCCAAAGCGTGGCAAGCGATGGGATTGACCGCCGACCCTATGACACAAGAAGTTGTCAAAGATTTGCCCGCCGCGCAGTTGTCAATCGACAGCGTCCAATTTTTCTTGGACAAAGTCGAGCCGACCTTCACAGAAGAGGAGCGGCGCGATGCCCGTCGGCGTCTCAATGATCTTCGGGTGAACTATCTCAATAAAGTCCGCGAACCTTGAACTTGACTTGAACTTGAATCGCATCTGATAAACCTGCGAGGGCGACTCGTTATCTCACCAAAAATTCTTGGTGAGAACAAAGGACGGCACAAAGCCCGCTCCATGAAGTCTTCCCGCCTCACTGATCGTTATTCCGAACCGGAGTTGTAAGGAGAGAGCCATGATCAACATCGGGTTGCCCCCCCCGCTGCTGGCGCGTCTGCGTCTGCAATGGCAAACCACGCGCAGCCATTTTGTGCGCCATACCGAGGCGTTGCGCGAATCCTACTTTCGTACACAAGCGACAGTGGGCGCATGGGTACGAGCCGTCTCAGCGAAGGGCGTGGCTCTCGTTACGTTTCGGAAGCGCACCGCTCGGCGTCACCTGCGTCAATTCGATGCCTTCGAGCAGGTCTATGACAAGATGGTTGACCTTGTCTGCTGGACAGCGAAGGAAGACATCAGCCCCGAACGTGCAAACCGCTATGCCGAACTGCGCGGCAAACTGCAACGCTCGTACCGGATTGTGCGAACGCGGCTCAGGTCGCATTGGTATGAGACGAACGCCGAGCATGACCCGTTTGCATCCCTCTATCTGCCCGACGATATTACGGAATTCACGCATAGCCCCATCGGGATCGAGTGTCTTATGCAGACACGCCAAGCGATGGATTCGTACCGTGCGGAATTAGAAATGCGGATCAGATAGAGACCAGAGACGGCAATCATTTTTCATCTTGAGCAAAGTCCCCTGAACTTATAGACAAATCACTTGAAGGTGGCACATTCCCAAGAGCGGGCATTGAAAATACTCGTCTCG
>CAZPZP010000921.1:0-1614 GCA_964591025.1 uncultured Chthonomonadaceae bacterium | reverse complement strand
TCGCTTTACAGAGAAAGAGGAAGACTGTGCCGAGTGCCGCATTCACGACTTTGGGCTGCAAGGTCAATCAATATGAGACCCAGCGTATTTTAGATGACTTCGAGGAGTTCGGATTTGAGATCACCGAGTTCAACGCTCCCGCCGATGTCTACGTCATCAACACCTGCTCGGTCACACAAGCCGCCGAGCGCAAATCGCGTCAGATGGTGCGGAAGCTGTCGCGGCAAAACCCCGAAGCGGTTGTTGTCATGACGGGCTGCTATGGCGAAATGGCGGCGATTAAAGGCGAGACAGTCGAAGAGGCATCGCTTATCGTTCCCAATCCCGAAAAGATGCAGACATTGCAGCACGTTCTTGCGGCATATCCGCACTTGGAGCAGGAAGCGCGAGAGCATATCAGGTCACGGTTCGTGGTTCGCCCCGCACACCGCCGAACCCGCGCCACGATCAAAGTTCAGGACGGCTGCAATATCTTCTGCACGTTCTGTTCCATTCCCTACACGCGCAAAATGATGCTGTCGCGCCCGATTTCCGAACTCCTCGCCGAAGCCGAAAAGCGCGTCGAGCAGGGTTATAAAGAGTTGGTTGTCACGGGCGTACTTGTTGGTGCGTATGGGCAGGACGGGTTTACGGCAAAATTCGGGCGCGACCTGCCGCGTATCGCGCACGGAATGCCGATGGGTCAGGACGCCGACCTCGCCGACGCCCTTCTTGCCCTCGCAAGCGTGAAAGGGATCGAGCGGGTTCGTCTCTCATCCATCGAACCAACTCAAGTCACGGATCGCCTCTTGGACGCCTTCGCGCAGAACCCGAAACTCTGCCGCCACCTCCATATCCCGCTCCAAAGTGGCGATACGGGAGTATTGGCACGCATGAACCGCCCTTACGATCAGGACTTCTATCTGGATCGCTGCCGCACCGCATATCAAAAACTCCCTGACCTCGCCCTCACCTCCGATATTATGGTGGGCTTTCCCGGTGAAGATCGCGCCGCGTTCGAGAGTACGCTTTCGGTTGTGGAGCAAGTCGGATTTGCCCGCGCCCATCTGTTCCGCTACTCGCCGCGCCCGAACACTCCCGCCGCCGAAATGAAAGATCACGTTCAGGACAGCGAGAAAGAGTTGCGGGCGAAGGAGTTGGCGGACGCCTGCCGCGTGACTCAGCAACGATTTATTCAACGCTATTTAGGCAGGACGCTCGATGTTCTTGTCGAAGGCAAAGAGGGACGCAATACCGAGACAAATGGAGACGAAGCCAGCGGCAACAGCGAACATGAACCGATCAATGGAAATGAATCGGGCGAGAAAATGGGACTTCTCAGCGGCTATACGAGCAACTATATCCGCGTGCAGTTCACTGGCGGCTCCCACTTGACCGGCAAAATCGTTCCCGTCCAGCTTCTCGAACCAACCCTGAACGGCGCAATCGGCTCTGTAGGCGGCGCACACTTCGGCGATCATGAAGCCCCGCCCGATGCCGAGTTCCTCCCGCTCGCTACTCTCACTGCCACACTCAAATAAGAACCACAGGGAACACAGGGGACACAGGGAAATACAAACCCAGTGATCCACGAAAGAACACGAAAAGGCACGAAATCAATTCTATAAACAAATT
>CAZPZP010000920.1:0-1621 GCA_964591025.1 uncultured Chthonomonadaceae bacterium | reverse complement strand
GGCTTTGCACTCTCACGCATACCCCCGCACCGATGGGCTTTCTGAACGAAATTTGCGGGCGTCCGACCAATGAAAAGCCGTTTGTGGTTTTGCCTGTCGGCTATCCCGTCGAAGACTATACCGTTCCCGATTTGCCGCGTAAACCGTTCGAGGAGATGGTTCTCTGGAAATGAGTGTCTATAGTCCTAACAGAATCCGCACTTTGTCTTCGACCTCTTCCATCGTCTCATCACTGATGATACCCATCCTCCGAATGATGCGCTCTTGACTGACAGAACGGAGATTGTCTGTCATGATATAACTTGTCATGGTTAATCCACCTTCCGGCGGCTCAACGGGAATATAAAAACTCAAGTTTCGACTACGACTGGTGAGAGGGCAGACAAACATGAGGCTGGAAGGTCCGCGATTGAAGCGATCCATTGAGAGAACGACACCAGGACGTATTCCGGCTTGCTCATGCCCAATGGTCGGGTCAAAATCCAGCAGCCAAACTTCGCCGCGTTTTGGTGGTGGTGTCAGCATTTAGAATCTCTCATCCGAATCCAAACCATCTGCGAGCGTGCCTTCTAAAAGGCGGCGTTCTTCTAATACTTCTTTCCACGCATCAGGATCAGCGCGTAATGCGGCGTATTCGTCGTTGAGTTTGTCCAGAAGCACAGCGCGACGGTATTCTTCAACGGCTTGATCCAGAATGGTCTGCATCGACTTATTCAAGGATTTTGAGAGCGACTGCAAGATTTTGTGTGTTCGTTCGCTTGTTCTAATGGTTGCCATGATGAGGTTCTCCTTTCTTGATTATACCAAATTGTGGGCAGAATTGTAAACAAAATAGTAGACAACAAGCCAGCCGACGATCAATATTGGGTATACTCCTTACGACACAAACACTCGTTTTCCTA
Source organism: uncultured Chthonomonadaceae bacterium (assembly GCA_964591025.1). Lineage (GTDB taxonomy): Bacteria > Armatimonadota > Chthonomonadetes > Chthonomonadales > Chthonomonadaceae > CAZPZP01. The sequence continues at coordinate 719 of CAZPZP010000920.1, read as the reverse complement.
TTGGTGATCTCACATGAAAAATTTTCTCCTGTTCATTTGCCTTATGCTTGTATTCACTTTATCTGCCGCACACGCACAAAAACCGATCATTCGCGATGTGCCGTTTGCTCAAGAGTACAGCAAGCCTCTGCCGCCCCTGCCGACTCCTGAAGAGAACGACATTCGTGCTGTCTATCCGATGGTGACGCGCCCCGGTAGGGTTTGGGTCGCAACAGCAGCAGGAGTGCGGCTCTGGGATTTGGGTCGGTGGCACACTCCGGCGGACAACGTCGCACCGGCGTTCTGCATCGGCGGCTATCATTTGGCATTCGTCGGGACATGGAACGGCGTCTACCGTGCAGAGAGTGACAAGTTGATTCCGATGGGATTGCAGGGACATCCAATCTCGGCGATACACGTTCAATCTTTTACTGGAACGGACAACGAAACGCTCTACGCCGCAAGTCCCGACGGAATCTGGCGTGCCGAGAATGTGACCTATCAGGAACCGCCAAAATGGCAAAAATTAGATGGAGTTTGGCGCAATACCGTTCGGGCGATTTATGCCGATGACACACGGCTCTGGATCGGCACGGCAAGCGGGCTTTTTCGCTGGAAATTAGACGGCTCAGAGCGTATTACCGAGTTCTGGAACAAGCCGGAACAGATTAGCAGCAGCAGCATTCGTTCGATTGTCGCGGATCGGCAGGGGCGCGTCTATGTCGGGACTTCCGGCGGAA
>CAZPZP010000919.1:0-1623 GCA_964591025.1 uncultured Chthonomonadaceae bacterium | reverse complement strand
CCTTGAACAGCAAAAAGCCTCTCCCGCAAAATTGCAGGAGAGGCGAGGTCAAACCAAACGAAGCCGGAAACTACTTCGCGGCGCGACGGCGGCGAGCAATCGCGAGCATCGGCATTAAACCACCGAGAGCCATGACAGCAACGGACGACGGAGCCGGAACGGCAGTGGCTCGGAAAGAGAAGTTGTCAATTGCTAATCCATGATTATTGCCAGCATCCTTGATGTCTGTCCAGCGCAGCCATAATGAACTGCCCGCAGCAAGAGGGGTCGATAAGTTTACTGTTGAGTTGATAGCTGTGCGGTTCAAAACAGCATTGCCGTCCAAAATGGAGACAGAATTGTTTGCAATAGGGGATGTGAAGTCCAGTGCGGATTCAGTCGTATAGGTTCCTGTGGTTAAAGAGGTTGCGTTCGTGCTGTAATCGAATGTGAGTTTTTGGGAATCGGCGTTGCCTCCGTTGCGCCATTGCTCTCCTATATAATCAACAGTGAAATTCGTGATGACTTTATTGGTGTCATTCTTAATTTGGACACCGAATTGAATTGTTCCTGTCGTGCTCGAAGCGAGCGAGCCAAAGGCGCGATCTGTAATCCCCCCCGCACCAAAACTATAGGTTCCACCAGTACCACTAATTCCGTTGCTTATTCGATACGTGGTCTGGAGTCCTCCTGTCCCGCCAAAGTTCGTAAAATAAAAGCCAGGGATCGTTTGCCCTTGAGTATAAGGCGCGGTAGTGCCTGTTGCTGCCAGCGTATCGAAATTTTCTGTGATTGCCGCATTATTAACTGATGTGTAAGATAGAAATTGCGCCGAAGCGGGTGCGATAGTGGCAAGACCGAAAACGCCCAAGCCGAGAAGTAAACCAGCGTTGCGAGTGTTAATCATTTTGGATATGATCCTTTCCTTTTCCAAAAAGGGCGCATAGATAGGTGAGTACTGCGTCCGAATTATTGAGTTTGAGTAGCGATGAGAGCAGTCAGGATGCCGTGTTCATCGGAAAATTTCGCACTTCCAAAATGGAGCGTCGAAGGTACTGCGTTGCAGGAAAGCGATTGGCAATAAGAAGGGAAGGCGTCTAAGAAACAGGGACACCCAGAAACTGCAAAGGGCATGACTGCTACCTAAAAGTGCAAGGTTGATGACAATACTGCCCTGATTGTAAGGTTGTGACAAATCCCGCAACAACCACAGAGAGTATATGTCATTTGCTCCGGTGTAGTAACCGAACATTTACCAGTTTCTGTGAAATTCATGGTGAAATGATATGACCTCGCCTCTCCCGCAAAATTGCAGGAGAGGCAGAGGCAAACCAAACGAAGCCGGAAACTACTTCGCGGCGCGGCGGCGGCGAGCAATGGCAACGAGCGGCATCAGACCGCCAAGAGCCAGAACCGCTACGGACGACGGAGCCGGAACCGCATTGAGATTGCCGGGCGACAACTGAATATTGTAGCCCACCAACCCTTGACCAAAGACAAATGTTTCTGCCGGATCATTGGTGTAGGGACCGGGCGAGGTGCCGAGGACATCCATTCCGACACGTTTGCCATCGCTTGTAAGATAGTACGCATCGGGAGCAAAGGATAAACCCGTGAAATTAACTCCTCCAACTTGACCCGCGT
>CAZPZP010000918.1:0-1625 GCA_964591025.1 uncultured Chthonomonadaceae bacterium | reverse complement strand
CAAATCCTCTCTTGAGAGTGATCACGTTGCAGGGGCGGTTTTCGTCCGTAGGACGGCTGTTTTTGAGTCGGGTACGTTCTTGTACCCGACGCTTGCAAGAGGTCTCTTGTATCATTGCAGATTATTCCTGCATTCTGATGCCTCTCACTCTACCCGAATTGTCCGGTCAGCGTTCAAGGCGGCACGGACGTTTCCTTTGCTTTGAGCGAGAAGGCGTTCCGCTTCGACTGCCGAGACTCCGCACTTGAGCATCACAATCGCGGTTTTGCATTCGCCTTGTGCCTCGGTCAGTGCGCGGGTTGCGGGATCGCGTTCTGTACCAGTCGCTTCCATAACGATCCGAACGGCGCGATCCCGCAATTTTTCGTTGGATGCCCGCACTTCTACCATCAAATTCTCATAGACTTTGCCGAGTTTGACCATCGCCCCGGTTGTAATGAGATTGAGAATCAGTTTTTGTGCGGTTCCGGCTTTGAGGCGCGTGGAACCTGTCACTGGCTCCGCGCCTGTCACGGCGGCAATCACAATCTCGGCGTCCTGCCCGATTTTGGGGTTGGAAACATTGGCTATTGCGACGGTTGCCGCTCCCATTTTTCGCGCCGCTTGTAAAACCCCAACAACGAAAGGCGTCCGACCACTTGCCGCAATTCCAATGACAATATCACCGCCTGTGACGCCAAATTCCGCAAGTGCGTTTGCCCCTGCTTCCGGCGAGTCTTCGGCGTTTTCGATGGAGCGTGTCAGAGCCGGTTCGCCGCCCGCGATAATCCCCTGAATCATGTCACGCGGAACCCCAAACGTCGGAGGGCATTCGCTGGCATCCAAGACTCCCAATCGTCCGCTCGTTCCCGCTCCAACATAAAACAGTCTGCCGCCTGCCTCCAAACGCGCCGCCACAATCTCTACTGCCGCCGCAATCTCCGGTAAGACCGCGTCAACCGCCGCCAATACCGACGTGTTCTCCGCGTGCAGTATCGTGACCATTTGCAGCGTGTTCAGCGCATCGAGATCAAGTGTATTGGGATTGCGGGCTTCGGTTTCGAGCTGGGCAAAGTTTTCCATGATTGGGTTGATGGGTGATTAGTACTACTCGGTCAAGGTAGAATAGTTGGATAGAGTTTTCTTAACTTTATCCGTGCCTCTGCGGTCGTAAACTGCCCGTTGACCTTGACTTGCGCCGCGTTTCTGCGGTCAAGACACTGCCGCGAGAGAACCGAGAGTTCAATCTCTGCCGTGTTGAGCCAACTGCCGTGTTTGGGCGTTTGATGTATCTCTAACCGCTCACACAACGCTCGTGCCTCTGCCAGTTCAAACGCTTCGTACAGATTGGACGCTTTGTGCGTATTGAGATTGTCCACTACGAGGACGACCTTTTCCACTGTGGGATATCAGTTATGTCGGTCAGCAAAGCGAATGACCCACTATTCGCTATGCCTATTGTCCGGGTAGAGATCACGTACCCGGCTAAAAAACAGACGTCCTGCGGACGCACACCATACCGTTATCGCCCTCCCATAACACAAGTTGCGGACGGCACACTTCCCATAGGACAACCAATTTCTTCGACACGGGGAATTTCGTCCGTAGGACGTCTGTTTTTCAGGCGGGTACGTTCTTGTACCCGA
>CAZPZP010000917.1:0-1633 GCA_964591025.1 uncultured Chthonomonadaceae bacterium | reverse complement strand
CCTGCTAAAAAACAGGCGTCCTACGGACGCAATCCCCATTTGTGAGTATTACCCTTTAAATTGGGATGCAGTGCGAAGCACGGCGCGAACGCGCCGAACGCGCCACTAGCGGAGGAATTCATTCCGCCGTACAAAATGAGTTTTGACGTAGATTCTAAGTGATGCTTTTGATCTTCTCGCACAATATCCTGAAGAATGCGAGGTTGAGTATGCAATCGCGGCACAGGCAGAAGTTATGTTGTCAACCAACGACGCTTCATTCCATTTGACCAATGCTAACCCGAACTCTCACCATCACCGATCCTGAAATGCAAACCGACGCGCTCGACGAAGCCGCTGAAGTTCTGCGTTCGGGCGGGCTTGTCGCGTTTCCAACTGAGACGGTTTACGGTTTAGGAGCCAACGCGCTCGATCCCGATGCCGTGCAGAAAATCTATACCGCGAAAGGGCGTCCGTCGAACAATCCGCTCATCGTCCACATTCCCGACATCGAAGCAGCGAAGGCACTGACAACGGATTGGACAGAAACCGCTGAGCGATTGGCACAGCATTTTTGGGCGGGTTCTCTGACAATTATCGTGCGTCGCAGTGCTGTGGTTCCTGACATTGTGACGGGCGGGGGCGATACTGTCGGTCTGCGGGTTCCGGCGCATCCTGTGGCGTTGGCGTTGCTGCGGCGCGTCGGATTGCCGCTCGCCGCTCCCAGTGCCAATCGCTCGATGCACCTTTCGCCGACAACCGCCGCGCACGTCCAAAATGGGCTTGACGGGCGAATTGCAATGATTCTTGACGGCGGGGCGGCTCCCGGCGGCATCGAATCGACGGTTGTGGATGTCAGCGGTTCTGTGCCGCGTTTACTTCGCCCCGGCTTGATTTCGCTTGCCGAACTGGAAGATATGGTCGGGCATATCGAGTTTCTTCCTCCAGCACAAACACAAGCCCTCGAAATTCCTCGCTCGCCCGGAATGATGGCACGGCACTATGCGCCCAATACTCCGCTCGAACTCGTTTCCTCCAAAAATCTGCCTGTACGAATACACGAACTTGTTGCTCAAAATCAGCGTCATGGCGTTCTGTCTTTGAGTGAGCTGCAACAATTTGCCTCTAATGCAGTAATTGTCGTTCCTATGCCGCAAAATTCTGTGGAATATGCCGCCCGACTCTACGCCGTTTTGCACGATTTGGACGTCAATAACATCAACCGTATTCTTGTTGAGACGCCGCCCGACACCGCCGAGTGGCTCGCCATTCGCGACAGATTGCAACGCGCCGCCACACCGTTGCAACTATGAGAGTGACAGTGAGTTCGCAATAAAATGGGGGAACGCTCTGATGCAGATTCTCTAAAATGAGAGCAATTGCCGCTTCCATCGCGACGGCTATATGCCCCAGTCGGCTTTTCGCGCACCCAACTCCTCGCTTCCCAACGCCGTCAGTGCAGCGACAAGAATGGCGAGATCACACGGCTCATATTTCAGAGCAAAGCGCAAATGTCCGCGCAGCGTGTCTTCGGGAGTATAGCCGATAGTATAGTATTCTTCGGTATAAGCCGTCTCCCGGTATGTTCGTCTTGCACCTGACAGACAAATCAGATAAATCCCGTACATTGCGCGTCCGAAGGACGCTTGGCTGC
>CAZPZP010000916.1:678-1644 GCA_964591025.1 uncultured Chthonomonadaceae bacterium | reverse complement strand
TACATAAACCCACTGGTAAGGAAAAAGTCGCGCAAATTCCTCTCGAATGGTTGGAGCAGAAAGAAGCCGCTTCTTGATTATCGAGACGCTTGCTGTAGATGTTTCGTCTGCGTCTACAGTGGAACGTGACGAGTGAAATCAGTCAATTTTGCACACAGTGCGTTCACAATCCAAAATGGCTTTCCAATTGGTCACGCAATGCGTGACCAATCCAAACGTATGACCATTCTCCACGCACTGCGTGGAGAATTTAAAATTGGAAACAAGAAAATGCTGTTCTGTTTCCTGCGCTGCCGCATCCAAAACAACCGAGCAAGAGGCTATACTGTTACTGTTGATATGTAATGCGGGACGGCAGGGAGAACAATGGCAGATTTAACTGTAAACGATTGCGACAATGTTTATCAGACGGTTCGCGAGATTTTGCTGAAAGCGCGTCATCAGGCGATGCAGACAGTGAACGCGGAGATGGTGCGTGCCTATTGGGAAATTGGGCGCACGATTGTGGAGCAGGAACAGCAAGGGCAAGCGCGTGCCGAATATGGAATGCGGCTTATTGAAAATCTCTCTTCGAGATTGACAGAAGAGTTTGGGCGCGGATTCACTGATGTAAATGTCAAAGCGATGCGACGGTTTTATATGCTGTTTCCAATTCGGCACTCAGTGAGTGCCGAATTGAGTTGGTCGCATTATCGGAGATTACTCAAGGTCGAAAAGCCCGAAGCACGTCAGTTTTATGAGGAAGAAGCGGTTCGGCAACGCTGGTCAACCCGTGAGTTGGAAAGGCAAATCGGCACGCTGTTCTATGAGCGTGTTTTGCTGTCGCGGGACAAGATGGCGATGCTCAAACAAGACACGCCCGAAGCCGAGCGTTTTCAACTTGCCGACATCATCAAAGACCCGTTCGTTTTGGAGTTCACCGGACTGCCGGAGCGCGGGCTTGTTCCCGAAAGCAACCTCGAAGAC
>CAZPZP010000916.1:0-668 GCA_964591025.1 uncultured Chthonomonadaceae bacterium | reverse complement strand
TTGCAGCAGTTTCTCCTCGAAATGGGACGCGAATTGTTCTTTGTCGCTCGTCAGCAGCGAATCACAGTAGACGGCGATACGTTCTTTGTGGATTTGGTCTTTTATCACCGTACCTTGCACTGTTTTGTTCTCATTGATCTCAAGACTCGTAAACTGACGCATGAGGACATCGGGCAAATGCTGTTTTATCTCGGCTGGTATGAGCAGGAAGAAACGCGCCCCGGAGAGAATCCGCCGATTGGTCTGCTGCTCTGTGCCGACAAAAACGATGCGGTAGTTCGCTATACTTTGAGCCAATCGCGGCAGTCCTTGTTCACCTCGCGCTATCAACTTCACCTGCCCGACGTGGAAACACTTCGCGCCGAAATAGAACGGGAACGCGCCCGTTGGGAGTTGGAGCAGAGTTTGAACGATGAGGGCGAATAGACCTCTTGCAAGAGTCGGGTACAAGAACGTACCCGACTCAAAAACAGCCGTCCTACGGACGAAATTCCCTTGCCCTTCGAGTGCGAAGCACGGCACGGCGGAACGCCCCCAGCAGCAGAATAAATTCTGCTGTACTCTTGCAAGAGGTCTAATAAAACTAATTTTAATTTTCAATGAGGAGAAACGGCATGACACATCTGGCAGTTTTCGGTGCGGCGGGCAATATGGGAACCCGTGTTCTC
>CAZPZP010000915.1:0-1658 GCA_964591025.1 uncultured Chthonomonadaceae bacterium | reverse complement strand
CGCGTCCGTGAGGACGAACAGCCGTAGGCTAACCTGCCGCGTGCTTCAGTGCGCGGCAAGCGGTAACAGTTCACTCTTTTGGGAATCTTTGCTGTAAGGCAAACGAGTAAGCGAACCATTTGTGCCACAAATTGGGTAGAATAAAAGAGAGAAACAATCTCAAGAGCGTGTCGGCAGCCGCGTAACCCGCCAACGTCGCCGCACAGAAAGCCCGAACAAAATCACGATGGCACAACTCGCAACCCCACCCGGACTGACGACGACAAAATCCCCGTTTATCGAACAAGCACAGCACGACGGGCAGCTCTATATTCATCAGCCGTATGAACTTTACACGTCCGAAAATCACATGGCATGGCGTCTGCTTTTTGCCCGCATGGGAGAGTATTGGCAGCGTTACGCCAACCCGCATTTCCTCAAGGGAGTTGAAAGCCTCTGCCTCGATCCGAATCGCGTTCCGCGCCTCGACGATGTGAACCGTTTTCTCTGCCCGCTCACGGGATTTCGCGCCAAACCCGTCAGCGGCTACGTCCCGGCGTTTCTCTTTTTCGACTGTCTGCGGAACCGCGAGTTTCCCACAACCATCACCATCCGCGACGCCAACAGCCTCAATTATCTGCCGGAACCCGATATTTTCCACGACATTGCCGGTCATGTCCCAATGCACACCGATGCCGCCTTTGCCGAGGCTTTGGTTCGCTTCGGAGATTGCGCCCATACCGCCGCAGAATTGGTCGCCAACATTTCCGATGAACACGAACAAGCCTGCCGCCTGACCTCGATGATTACGGCGATGGCGCGATTCTTCTGGTTTACAATTGAGTTTGGCTTGATGGAGAGTTGTGACGGCTTAAAAGTGTACGGAAGCGGCTTGCTCAGTTCACACGGCGAAATCACGCACGCCATCGAATCGCCCGAAGTCCAACGCTATCCGATCCAACTCGAATGGGTGATCAATCAGTCGTTCGAGATACATCATTATCAGCCGCTACTCTTCACCGTGCAATCGTTCGATCACTTGTTCGATTTGGTCGGTGAACTGGAAAAATGGATGCGAGCGGGCAAACTCAACAATGTCGCGCCCGGCGAACCGCAGATCAGCGAAGCCGACCTGCTCAGCTTTCTCAAACATTAGGCTTATGGGGCAATAGTGCCTGTCCGGTCTTGACAGTTCGTTTTTTTAACAACGGCATAACTCTTGAGCGGCTGTTTGGCAATCTGTCTGTTCACCAGACCCGCCACAATCCGCACCATTTGCCCATGATTTTGACGGCAGTGGCGATAGGTTTGCACCGAGACTTGAAACACATTCCGCTGAGCGTTGGTGTGTTCCACCACAATCCGATAGGAGGACAGGAACCGATAGGAGGCTTTCTGCTCGTCGGTAAGGGAACGATTGCGCCGTGCCTTGTAGAGGGCACGGCGTATTGGGAGAGCGGAGGTGCGGCGGTTCTTGCGAGTGACTTCGGAATGGGTCAGACGCTCTTGATGCGCCTCTTCGAACTCGCGGAAGAGAGTGTCGAAGACGGCAACGGAGAACCCGAACCTACTGTTGAAAGCCGCCGGACGGCGATGAGCATTTTGGTCGGTAATCATAATGGGCAGTTTACCCAAACGCAGGGGCTAAATACTCTTACCCTATAAATCTGTAACTGTAA
>CAZPZP010000914.1:0-1671 GCA_964591025.1 uncultured Chthonomonadaceae bacterium | reverse complement strand
CCGGTGCGAGAGGTGAGTTAGGAATATTTTCGATCTACTGATTCTGATTGCCAACGATAACCAAACGGGCGACCCGTAAATTCAGAGGGCGTTGGGTGATTGGGGCGTTAGGTCATTGGGCAATGCAGAAATGGGACATCAACAAGGAATTTTCCAGAACTTATGGTGTCAGAACGATTTTCATGGTTGCACCGGGATCTGTGGTGAGGCGATCAAAGGCGGCTTGTCCCTCTTCTAATGGGAGCGTTTGCGTCCATTCCGATAGATCGATTTCGTCTGCTTCAATAATCCGCAACGCCTCTGCAAAGTTTTTGGTGTTGTAGGCGAACGAACCTTGCAAGCGGATTTCATTGCGGACAATCGCGGTAAAGTCGAGCGTTGTCTGTACCTCATGCAAGCCCAATAACAAAACTTCGCCGCCTTTTTTGACCGCCTTTACACTTGCCTCTCGCACGCTCTGACTGCCATGCGCGTCTATCACCGTATCCGCACCTTCATTCCATCGCTCGCGAATTTGTGTCACCGGATCGCCCTCTCGCGCATTGATGAGAGTTGTCGCACCCAATGTTTGCGCGACGGCGAGACGTTCCGCGTTGATGTCCACAACAGCGATTTCCTGACAGCCATATCGCGCCGCCAACGCCGTCAGCAGACACCCCTGCGTTCCTGCACCGAAAATGACCAACTGCGCCGGATTCGGAACCCGCATCAGCGTAAAAAGATGCACGCCGTTTGTCAGCGGTTCGACCATGATCGCTTTATGGGGCGGCAGACGATCCGAGACGGGATACAGATGGTTTGCGGGGGCAAGCACATAATCGGCGAACGCCCCTTCCGTTTGATCCATGCCGAGCAATTTCCAATCCACGCACAAATTGATACTGCCCGCCTTGCAAGCCGTACACACTCCACACGGAAAAAACGGATTGACGGTGACTCGCTGACCGACTGCAAACGGCAAGTTCGCGCCTTCCGGCAGAGTCTCGATTGTCCCGACAACCTCATGCCCCAAGATCAGCGGCGGCTTGCGGCGCGGACTATGCCCCAGAAACCCTGCCATATCGGAACCGCAAATTCCCGTCGCCTCGACTTTGAGCAGAACCTGCCCCACACTTGGAACAGGAACCGTTCGCTCCTGCATCGTCACTTTCCGCACATCGCTGTAGACTAACGCTTTCATTGCTGTCATTGTCGCACTCCTTGCTCTCTCGTATGGCAAAGGTTATTCGCGCTCGTACCTTCAATTCCCTGCAAAGAAAAATCCCCATCGCTTCACGAGCAACAGGGATTTTCATTAAAAATCTGTTTGGGAACCATCAGGAGAGAAAATTTCATCCCTCATCCCTGCCTCTTCATCCTTATTTCAGGCGTGTTCCATCTCCATCTCGATCTTATCCAACAGCCGCAGAATGAAAAGCAGATGTTGGCGGACAGTGTCGTACTCCGAAATAGTCTCTGCCTCGTGAACTGCCTCAATGCGATCTTCGACCTCGAACCACAGCTCTTCAGTGCGCTCCGTCGGTGTCCTCATGGGTTTACCAACCGCCTCGAAACACTCTTCACACGCTTCGACTGCTTGCCGCAGTCGTTCCGCTTTGCCTGTCAATTGTTGCCTCTCCTTCTTGCTCAGTCCTGTTTTTATTGTCGGAGGAGCGAACGGCATTCTCTACC
>CAZPZP010000913.1:418-1676 GCA_964591025.1 uncultured Chthonomonadaceae bacterium | reverse complement strand
CGACGCCGGGCGTCTGATCGTTATGCTTGAACCGAACGCCCGTCACCGCGCCAACCTGCTTCCAGACGGGATCGGCAATGGTTCGCGCTTCGATCATGAAGACCACGCCATAGACATTGCCGGAGCGATTCCAGCGTATCTCGTTGGTTCCGTCGGCGTTTGCGACTGCCAAGACGTTCTGCGGCGTGATGGGTTTATGTTTGGTGCGGGCATTGGTGCGCGGCGTGATACCGAGTGCGGCTTTTTGTGCGGGCGACACGGCGGGATTGCTCTGCACTTTGCGAGCCGTGATGCGAATGGCAGTAACAACGGTTTTGCGGGCGGCGATTTTGGCTTGAATGGCTTGCCGATAGGCTTGTTTTGCAACGTCGGCGTTGTTGATCGCGGTTTGCAGAGCGGTGGAGCCGGTAGAGATCGGCGTCACGTCGCCCGCTACAAGCCCAAGTGCGAGCAGATTGGCAGTGGCATACGTGGTAAACGTATTGGCAAACGGGGGGATTTTGGTGTCTTCGGACGGGATATAATCTTGATCCGCCATGATCGTTTTCCTCTGAGGCGCGTTCCGTCGCACCCCGACTTTCAAGATACAAACGCGGAAAACTCCTTTTGTGCAGGTGCGGCTATAGGAGTTTCGGGCGTTCGTATGGGAGTTATCGGCGTCACGAAAGGAGTTTTTCTCAACTTTATAGGAGTTTGCGCCAACACAAGGGACAATACTCTCGATATTAGGGCGATTTCTCCGCTGTGACAGCCTCCATTATCGGCGAATAGTTTTCCGGTTCTCAGCGTTATTTTTGATTGACACTTAGAGCAGACTTCGCTATAATCTTTTTGTATACTGATGAAGGAGACACCATGAGATTCTATGACGGTAAGGCTTTTTATACTGCGCCAGATATTTTTGAGAGTTTGGACGAACAACATCTGGACATAATGCAAATCAATGCACCGAATTGGCAAATTCCATTCTCGCCAATCGTCACACAGCCGAACGCGCCTGTGCGTATTGCTCTGAACGCATACTGCGGTGACGACAATGAGGAGGCTATCCTTCAGACGAATTTCTCCGTGTGGGGTCAAGACCGACATCCTGACAAGATGTTCACGGTATTTCAACTCTACACAAATGCACTCGCAGAACAGTTAGGCGAACACTCGATATACTACACGAATTTTATCAAAGTCATCTTGCCAGCGAAATATTTCAAGGCGTCACCCCCTGTGGGGACAATCCTCAAGCAGCAACCCTCTATGGAAC
>CAZPZP010000913.1:0-408 GCA_964591025.1 uncultured Chthonomonadaceae bacterium | reverse complement strand
ATTTATAGAAGCATTGAAGCAGGAAGTTGACTTCCTTGTGAACAATGATTGTCGTATCTTCATCGGATTCCATCGTTTTGTTTCTGAATACTTCAAGAATAATATCGTCCCTAAATCCAGTTGGCTATATGGTGAAAGTCAAGGCGAAATCAGAGTGTTTTCGCATAATGGAAAGAAATGCTATTTTGTTCCTGAGAGGCATTTTTCCTATTACTCTAAAACCAAAACTGCGTCGTTGATTTCAGATTTACAATATCTTTTGGCGAAGTAAAGAGCATATTTTGCATAGGACAGGAGTACGAATGCCCGCTGAGGATAAAATTCATGATGCGGTCAAAGCAGAACTCCAAAAGCGCATCACGGCGTTCAACCGAGCGGCGCGGTATTGGTTCGCCGACGTGCCGGGAC
>CAZPZP010000912.1:0-1680 GCA_964591025.1 uncultured Chthonomonadaceae bacterium | reverse complement strand
GAGACCTGCACGAGAAATTCATTTCGCTGGACTTATGCAAGAGGTCTATTGAAAGAAAAGAGCAAGCAAGCGACGATGAGATTGAGCGGGAAACAGAGAAATTTCAGGCAGATTATAGCGGGCATACTCGCGACGAGCGGAACTTTGGGATTGGCGACTGCAACGGTTGCCCTCAAGCAGCGCAGTGATGACAGCGAACATCCCGTTATCAATTATACGAAAACCGAAACTACTGATCCAATCTCTCGCCTTCAGAAGCGGATCAATTCGGGCGAGTTTCGCCCTGCCTATTACGGGCGGCACGGATATTTGCGCTCAGTCTTGGAGGCTTTGAAAATTCCGGTTTCGTCGCAAATGTTGGTGTTCTCCAAAACCAGTTTTCAGCATGACCTGATTTCGCCGGAATCGCCGCGTGCGCTCTATTTCAACGATAGCGTCTCGGTGGGTTGGGTGCAGGGCGGTTCGGTTTTGGAGATCGCCGCGTCCGATCCGCAGCTTGGGACTGTCTTTTATACGCTGGCTCAAAATCGCGTGACCAAGCCCCGGTTTGAGCGGCAGACCAACGAATGTCTGCAATGTCACGGCGGCGGGATGACTCGCGACGTGCCGGGCTATATGTTCCGCTCCGTTTTTGCGCGTGCCGACGGTCAGCCGGAGTTTCGTGCCGGAACCAAACTGACAACCGATCAGAGTCCGATTTCCGAGCGTTGGGGCGGGTGGTATGTCACGGGCAAACATGGAGGGATGCGGCACATGGGCAATGTCTTTGCAAAAGGCGGCGAAGAAGTCACTTTAGACCGTGAGCGGGGAGCCAACATCACCGATCTTGCGCCGCTATTCAATACCGCGCCGTATTTGGGCAAAACTTCCGATATTGTGGCGTTGATGGTCGCAGAACATCAGGCACAGACTTACAATTACATCACGCGGGCGAACTATCTGACACGAATCGCGCTGGATTACGACGCCCAACTCAATAAAGAATGGAATCGCCCTAAAGATTACCGTTCCGAAGGCGTGACGCGCCGAATCGCAAGCGCGTGCGAGGCGTTGGTTCGAGCAATGTTGTTTGTCGAAGAGGCTCCGCTTACCGCGCAGATCACCGGCACATCGGGGTTTGCCGAACAGTTTGCGCGTCAGGCTCCCTTCGACAAAAAGGGGCGATCATTACATCAACTCGACCTCGCCACCCGCCTAATGCGCTACCCATGCAGTTATCTCATCTATTCGGAAGCCTTCACCGCCTTGCCTCCTCTTGCTAAAGAGACAATATACCGCCGATTGCAGGAAATACTGACGGGCAAAGAGACGGGCAAAGAGTTCGCCCATCTTACCCTGACGGACAAACAGGCGATTCACGAGATTTTAACCGACACTTGCCCCGATTATGCGACACTTGCAACACGTCAAAACAAAGCCGGAGAACAGCACTGAGCCATGACCATCACGCAACTCAAAAATATCATCCTTGAAGCCTTTGTTAATGTCAAGCTCGGCGATGGCATGAGTTTGAAACAAGCAGATGCTTGCGATAACTATGGAAAAGGAGTAACGGCAGAAAAAATTCGTGATCTCCGGCAAACCGAAATTACAAATAAATGGCGCGATATTCCTCTGGAGTTCTTGGAGGAATACGGATACGTTGCTCATTTAGATGCTGAAGGCTACCGATATTACATT
>CAZPZP010000911.1:0-1683 GCA_964591025.1 uncultured Chthonomonadaceae bacterium | reverse complement strand
GCTGCGAGAGGTGAGTTCCTAACAAACTGTCTGCATTCTGAGTACGAATCACGGCACGATAGAATGCCCTGTCTGAGAAATTTCTTGTTGCTGTCCAAATCTCGTTGCTCTTGCTTACAGCGACAGTAACGAGATTTGGACAGCAACAAGGAATTTCGCTGGAGATTGCACAAAACGCTTCTCCCTCTCCTTTGTTCGGAGGAGAGGAGGCAGGGGAGTGAGGTCGCTATCCCATTACCGTCATTGTCGAGTAAACGGCGGTAAAGACTTCTTTGGGTGTCGTGAATCCACCGGCGATCTTCTGGTAGCCGTCTTCGAGCATGGTTCGCATAGACTGCTTGAGACGCAGATGCTCGGTGAGTTCGCCGATAGAGGCGTGCTTGACGATCATTTCGCGCAGTTCCGGTGTGCTGACCGCGATCTCGAACAAGCCCATGCGTCCCTTGAAGCCTGTATTGCGGCACTCCTGACAGCCGGTTCCCTTATAAAACGTATGATTGGCGACGGCGCGGGGGTCGATTCCGATCTCCAAGAGTTCGTCGTCGGGGAATTTGTGCGGGGCTTTGCAGCGCGTACAGATGGTGCGGATAAGTCTTTGCGCCATGACGCATTGCAGGGTCGAGGCGATCAGATAGGGTTCGCCGCCCATATCCATCATGCGCGAAATCGTTTCAACGGCGTTGTTGGTATGGAGCGTGGACAAGACAAGGTGACCTGTCAGACTCGCTTGAATGCCGATGCCGAGCGATTCGGGGTCGCGCATCTCTCCGACGAGCATGACATCGGGGTCTTGGCGCAAAAACGAACGCATGACGCGGGGAAAACTCAGGCGTTCGGTGACCTGTACCTGCGTGATATGATCCTCGAATTCGTATTCGATGGGGTCTTCGACGGTGACGATGTTGCGCTTTTCTCTGTCCAATTTATGGAGCGACGCATAGAGCGTGGAGGTTTTGCCGCTGCCCGTCGGTCCCGTCACTAGCACCAAGCCATACGACGATTGGATCGAGTTGATCCACTTTTGCGAGACTTCGGGCGGCATTCCGAGTTTGTCGAGGTCGACTTTCGCGCCCATCGGATCGAGAATTCTCATCACGAACTTTTCGCCGTTGAGCATCGGCAGACACGAGACGCGGGCGGACAGGCGACGCACGCCATAGATCATATCGAGGCGTCCGTCCTGCGGTTCGCGGCGTTCGTCGATCTGCATTCCGCAAGCGAGTTTGAGGCGGGCGAAGATATTGGGCATCAGGTCGGAATTGAGCTGCCCGACATCGTGCATGACGCCGTCAATGCGGAATCGAACCAGAAGGCGGTTGCGTTCGGGCTGAAGGTGAATATCGGACGCGCCCAAATCGAGGGCTTGGCGCAGAACATAATCGGTCTCGGAAACGGCTTGGGTGAGTTCGCCGCCGAGTTCGCGGACAACGCCGTCTTCACGCATAATCAGGCGGAATTGCGCTCCGCTTCGTGGTGCTACTTGAGTCATTTGTGGGAATTTCCTCTTATGTCGAACTGATAAATGAATTATAGCATAGACGAATGGGAGAGTGGTAGCACGACACTAAACGGTGAAACCTTTCTCTTGTGCTTTGGGTTTCCTGCCCCGTCGCTTTCAAGCCGCTCTGCGGGTCGTAGAGGGGAACGTACTCGCCGGCAAGCGAGGTGAAGAGGTTGCTGTTG
>CAZPZP010000910.1:0-1687 GCA_964591025.1 uncultured Chthonomonadaceae bacterium | reverse complement strand
TCGCCGAACTCTGCGAAAGCGGCTTTGCGATGGAAGCGCGGCAGTTGGTCGAGTATGCATTGGACGAACTGACACATCAACTTGATGATATTGATGATTCCAGTGGCAATATCAGCGGCGTTTGGCAGGAACTGCACGACCTGCATCTCGAAGCTGCGCTCAAATCCCCGCCGTCTCCGCAGGAGTTGGTGCAATGGCTGCTGAAAACGGAGTTGGCAATGGATTGGGATGTCGAAGTTGGCTGGCAGGATTATCTCCCGGCATTGGGAGACGAGGGCAAGCGTCTTTTCATGGAAGAGATCAAAGGACGTTGGGAGAATCTGCCGGAACTCTCCCCCGGAGACAGGTCTGCCTATTCGGGAAGCCGCTATGTGCTGACCAAACTGATGACCGAGTTTGCCAAAGAGCAAGGCGATATTCACGCAGTCATCGCCATCAAAAAGCGTGATCTGTCCTCCGCAGGAAACTTCTTGGAGGTCGCCAAACTCTATCTTGAAGCGGGCGAACCCAATACGGCGTTGGAGTGGGCAGAAACGGGACGAACGACGTTCCGCGACACTCCCGATGCACGTCTGCTCGACTTTTTGCTCCTCCAATATACCCAGAGGGAACGCTTCGCGGAGGCGTATGCGATTCTCTGGCAGCGGTTCATGGATCGCCCCGATGTCCGCACTTATGAGCAAATTCACAACTACGCAGAGGCACGCGGCGACTGGGAGGCATGGCGGGTGAAGTGCTGGGAGCATCTCCGCAAAGTACGCGAGGAACAGAAATCCAAGCCGAACGACGGACGCGCCTTCTATCGGGACGATGCTGCAACAGGGCATTCGGAAGAAGTACGGATTTTGCTCTCCGAGGGGCGCAGTGAGGAGGCTTGGGACGAGGCACAAACGGGCGGCTGTTCCCGCGATCTGTGGCTGGAGTTGGCGAAATTGCGCGAGACCGATCATCACGAGGACGCGCTTCGTCTCTATCGTGAAGAAATCGCTCGAAAACTCGACGAAGTGACAGGCGACTACAGTGAGCCGTTCCGCCACATTCTCAAAGTCCGCGAAATCCTGCTGCGAACGGAACAGGGAGACAAATTCAGGAGTTATGCCCTCTTTTTGCGTGCCGAATACAAACGCAAGCGCAATTTCATCAAACTGCTCGACACCAACCGTTTTCCGGCGTGATGGCTTTGCGCCTACAATCTTGCCATCTTTGATAGGGTGTGCCAATATAGGAAGAGATAAGTCGCTAACTTCTCTCTTCCTGTCCTTTCAATTATGCTATCGGTTACTTTCTTTTATTTTGTGTCCCTAAGAAGGAATTTGATTCCTCTGGATCGAATATCTGGATTGAACTCTTTACAGTGCTGGAACGTATTTCAACGTCTTACCCTTTCCGTTTCTGTGAAACGCAACAGAGTGTTGTGGCAGAGGCAAATCATGACTGACATATCATCTCAAGACAATTTTGAAGTGTATCTCTCTTCATTAGAAGGATACACGAAACTTTCTCATTTGCATAAAATTAGCAATCAGGTGCAGAAGACGCTTAATGCCGTCGCACAGAATCTCTCTTCCAATGAAAAAGCCTATGTAGATGCTGAAATTGTTGGTGCAACAATTGGCAGTTTGGATTTAGCAATACGTCCGTCAGTACCTGATATTTTTGAGATCACACCACAACAAGTCTGCAGTAC
>CAZPZP010000909.1:0-1695 GCA_964591025.1 uncultured Chthonomonadaceae bacterium | reverse complement strand
CACGGCGGAACGAGACCTGCACGAGAAATTCATTTCGCTGTACTCTTGCAAGAGGACTATTGAAGAAAGGGAGAGGGGGAGAGAGGGAGAAACCCCCCAATGCCCCAATCACCTAACGACCCAATGACCCACCAAGGAGAACACTGACCCCTATGAGCATATTGATTGACGAGAATACCCGCGTTTTGGTGCAAGGCATCACGGGAAAAGACGGCGGATTCCATACCGCGCAGATGATAGAATATGGAACCAAAGTCGTCGGCGGCGTGACGCCCGGCAAAGGCGGACAAACCACGCAGGGCGTTCCGGTTTTCAACACCATGCGCGACGCCGTAAGAGAGACTGGCGCGAACGCTTCCGTGATTTTCGTTCCGGCGAAATTCAACGCGGCAGATTCGATTCTGGAAGCGGCAGAGTCGGGCGTCGAACTGGTTGTCTGCATCACAGAGGGCGTGCCGACGCAGGATATGATCGCCGTCAATGCAAATTTAGGCTTGATGCCGCGTGTGCGGTTGATCGGTCCGAACTGTCCGGGCTTGATCTCTCCCGGAAAATGCAAAATCGGTATTATTCCGGGCAGTATTTTCACGCCGGGACCTGTTGGGCTGGTATCGCGCTCCGGCACACTCACCTACGAAATCGCCGACGAACTGACACGCGCCGGAATGGGGCAGTCATCAGGCGTCGGCATTGGCGGCGACCCGATGATCGGCACGACGTTTATTGACGTTCTGCCGTTATTCCAAGCCGACTCGCAGACCGAGGTTATTGTCATGGTCGGAGAGATTGGCGGCAGTGATGAAGAGATCGGGGCGGCATATATCAAGGCACACGTAACGAAACCTGTAATCGGGTTTATCGGCGGACGTACCGCACCGGAAGGCAAGCGCATGGGACACGCGGGCGCAATTATCTCCGGTACAAGCGGCTCGCCGCAAGCCAAAGTCGAAGCACTACAGGCGGCAGGGGTTCCCGTTGCCGATACGACGGCAGAGATTGTGGGCTTGGTGCGTGCCGCATTGGACAAGGTTCGCGCCGCCAAAGCCTAACTGGAACGTCCGATTGCCAATCTCTCTTCAGCAAAATGAATTTCGCCGCATTCCCAACAATGCTGGACACGGCGGAATAAATTCCTCCACTGGGGCATAGGTATCTACACAGCATCAAGGCGACTAACTCCTGAAGCCGCTCGCCTGTTGTGCCAGTGCACGTAATTGGTCGGGCGTATAACGTTCCAATAATTCTACCGCCGAAAGGAGCAGCCATAATCCTGACAATAATGCTGGAGCCGTCACGCGCCGCCCTCGTTTCATCTGTCGCCCGCTCAACCGAACCAGTTCTTCCCGCAGAACGGCGGCTTCGGGAGAAGGACTCTGCTGGAGTGCCCAGACCAAGGCGGCTGCCATCGCCACAACCGCCAGACGTTTCACCAGAGCGGACGCACTTTCCTGCTGCCAGTCTTCGAGCGGGTGCGAATCAAAGTTAGGGCAAAAGTGGTTTTGCGGGTACTGAAAGTACCCGGCAACAAAGTGCAAGCGTCTTTCAGACGCGAATACTTCTGCATTGTGCATCTGAAAGACGCTTGTTTTTTCCTGACGGGTGTTTAAAACACCCGATTGCCCTAAAATTGATTCGCACCCTCTTCGAGCTGCCAGCCCGCGGACTTGAGGAGTTTATGAGAGCATTCAATCTGCC
>CAZPZP010000908.1:0-1716 GCA_964591025.1 uncultured Chthonomonadaceae bacterium | reverse complement strand
GTAACTGTTCAGGCATGGAATTGGGGTGCGAATCAATTTTAGGGCAACGGGTACTGAAAACACCCGCATAACCTTCTACTGCCCTAAAATTTATTCGCACCCAATTCTCGGCGCAATATCACAAGCAAGGAATTTAAGAAGAGCATGAACGGAACGCGGCAAATGCGCGGGTTACGAAGCAAACTTTGGTTATGGCTGGCGTCAACGATTATCATCTGGTGTGGGGTGGCGTCAGCACAGACCGCGACGAGAGAGTTGGCTTCCGGCGTCACTTTTCAGCAGGAAATGAGTGGCGGCAGCAAACCGCTTGTCGTCAATGTCCTCAAAATCAATCTCAAAGAACCCGGTGTCAAGGTGCGGTATGGACAGGCACGCAACGGGTTCGATTATGCGGCTCCTGCTTCGGGGCGCGAACCACTCCACGCCATTGCAAATCGGGAAGAAGCCATTGCCGCAATCAATGGAGATTTTTTCGATTTCACTGCCAATTCGCTCGGTCTTGCCATTCAAGACGGCGAACTGATGAGTGAAACGATGGATTATCGCGTTTGCCTCGGCATTCAGGAACAGTCTGTCGTGATGGATGTGCTTTCGACTTCGGGGCTTCTCACCATCGCGGATCGGCACGGCTTCGCAGTGAGAGGTATTAACCGTTTGCCCGGTCAAGGCGAAATTGTGGTTCTGACGCCGCGCTTCGCTCGCTCGCTACCCGTCAAAAAACCCGGAATTGTCGTTCGTATTGATAATGTTGAACTGCCGTTGCGAGTCTCCAAAGAGATGGTCGGCAAAATCGGGCTGATCACGCCGTTCGAGAGCGGTGAGTCGCTGCCGCCTTGTCCGCCGGAGAGCGTTGAGATTGTGGCGTTTGGCGAGACAGGCAAGAGTTTGGGAGCCACTGCCAATCGCGACGACAAGGTGACTCTTCGGTTTGATCTCTTTGCAACTCCGATGGACGGCGGGCGCGGTCACTATGCGTCCCGAAGCGGGCGACCCGGCGGCGTGGGGTTTGTGCCGCAATGGGCAAAAATCGAACAGGCGATTGGAGGTGGTCCTTGGCTGCTGCGCGATGGGAATATCGCTGTGGATACGTTGGAGCAGCGATTCACCGAGGGCGCAAAGTTTGCTGCGACGCGACACCCGCGCAGTGCCGTCGGAGTGACCAAAGACGGCACTCTGATTTTGGTGACGGTGGACGGCAGACAGGCGTGGAGCGAGGGAATTTCGCTGCCCGATTTAGCGAAACTGATGAAGCGTCTCGGAGTAGTCAACGCGATAAACCTCGACGGCGGCGGCTCGACGTCTATGATTGTTCATGGCGGAGTCGTCAATGCGCCTTCCGATGGACGCTTGCGCCCCATTCCGAACGGACTGCTGGTCTTTGCGCCGATTATTGAATCGCCGCTGAATGAAACGCTCCATATCGAACCCGTTTCCAGCAATCCCAACGATTTCACCATTCCCACGGGAGCCAAGCAGACCTTTCATGTGCTGAACGGCGAAGGCACACGAATTGAAACGCCGGTAATTTGGGGAACCGAAGACGGCTTGGGCTTGATCACGCAAAGCGGCACATTTTTTTCCTACAAGCCCGGAAGAGTTCGTCTCTTTGCCCGCGTCGGCTCACAGCAACTCTCGGTAATCATCAATATCGTGAAAGAACTCCCTACGGTTGAAAATGTGCCGCCCTCGATGCCGCCCCATTAGACCTCTTGCAAG
>CAZPZP010000907.1:0-1719 GCA_964591025.1 uncultured Chthonomonadaceae bacterium | reverse complement strand
TGCCTTTCAGCGCGTGCTATACTTCGCACTCAAATCCAAAATGAAAGATGATCGCCTCTCAAACGGGGATTTCGTCCGTAGGACGACTGTTTTTGAGGCGAGTACGTGATCTTCTACCCGCAGTGAATTCTTTCGCCCCTACGCATTCAAGAACCAATACACACGAGCGGTATCGGCATTGCTCAATGACCCAACAACCTTATTACCCAATCACCTACCGACCCTACGTCCCAACGACCTAAAACTGTTTGCTGCTGTCCAGAAGCAAGGTGATAGGACCGTCATTGATGAGGCTGACACGCATCTCTGCGCCGAATACGCCGTATTCGACGGGAATCCCTTGCTCGGCAATGAGAACGCCAACGAGATGATACAGGGCGCGTGCCGGTTCGCCTTTGCCCGCTTCGACAAAGCCGGGACGCCTCCCCTTACGACAGTCGCCGTAGAGTGTGAAGTTCGAGACAAGCAGAACGGAGCCGTTGACTTCGGCGAGAGCGCGATTGAGTTTGCCCTCATCGTCATCGAAAACGCGCAGATGGCTGACCTTGTCGGCGATATACTTGGCGTCCTCTGCCTCATCATCGGCTTTGACGCCGACAAGAACCACAAAACCCGTTTCGATCACGCCGCACAATCGCCGCTCTTCCCCCGCTACTTCAGTTACGGAGGCTTGCAGGACACGCTGAACAACTGCTCTCATAATGGCGCGTTAGCCTCCCTGTTCCAATTGGCGCATTGCTTCCTCGAACAGAGCCTGATCCGCATCTGAATTGCGCTGACTGCCGAAAGATTTTTTCTTTTGGGGCTTGGGCGGCTCGGCGGCTCTAGCATTTGGGATAAGTGGCGGGGCGAGTTTATCCAATCCTGTCTGCTTTTCCGCTTGCAGCGTTTCGTGATCGGTATCCACGATCCGCACCAATTCCCCCCGCCAATAGCCCTCTTGGAGCGGCGTATGGCGTCCGCGAGTGGCGACAAAGGGGGCGCGGGGCTTGCGGTCTTCGCCGTCATTGAGACGTTTACCGCCGCGTTTCTTGTCCACTTCGTCGAGCCGTGAGACTTCCGCTTGCCAGAGTTGAGCGTCGAGCTGTTTTTTGCGGGCTTCTACCGCTTCGCCCGCTTTTTTGCGCCGTTCCAACTCTTTCCGTACAAGCCGCAAGCGGTCTTGTTCACGGCGTTCCTCGTCGGCACTGCGCTGAACCGTTTTGCGCTCGTCGGGTGATATTGTAATCCCTTTGGATTTGAGAGCGTCGGCGAGGGCGGACGTTCCAATACCCGGCGTCGTTTTGGCAACTTTCACGTTCGGGTAGATCAGCGTCGAACCGGAGTTGCCGCCTTCCATCTGGTACTTGATTCCCTTATCGGCACACCATTGATGAACCACGGGGCGCAGACGTTCGCCCTGCCCGTGAATGATTCGCACGACCTGAAACCGTCGCCACTCAAGCCATTGGTGCTGAATGTCTACCTCAATCTGATCGGCTGTCATTCCGTGATAATCTTGTTCGGCGTCTACATCGGTTTTGCCGCTGCGTTTCGGCATGGTTCCGGCTCCTCAAAAGGTCAAGCGATCTCACCTAAAAGCATACGCGATGCGGCAGGAAAATGCGCGATTTCCCCTGCCTTTTTTCCTACTCTTCTCGTCGGCAGGGAGTTCCTCAATCTTAGGGACTCTCAAAGATTAAACTGTTCCACCGCATTGTCGGGTACTGAAAGTACCCG
>CAZPZP010000906.1:0-1719 GCA_964591025.1 uncultured Chthonomonadaceae bacterium | reverse complement strand
CAAGAGATTCTGTACTGAATTGTTTTCGTGTCTTTTTCGTGTTCTTTCGTGGATCGATGTTTTTGCATTGTCCCTGTGTTCTCCGTGTTCCCTGTGGTTAATTTTCTGGGTTGCGGATTTGGAAAAGAGGCGGGTTGGGAAAGCGGTGGAACGGCGTATCGAGGTCGAAGGCGGCGGCAGTGAGGCGTCCACCGAAGACCGCGCCGGTATCCAAACCGATTTTGTTGCGCTGGAGGAGAGGCAGCCCACGCAATTGTGGAGTATGCCCGAATACCACAAAGCGATTGTCGAAGTGGTGACGTGAGGAGAGAAACGGTTCGCGAATCCAGAGGCGCGGGTCGAGTCCGTATGCCTGTCCTTCCCACGATTTGCCGGGGGGCAGTAATCCGGCGTGGACAAAATGATAGTGCGGAGTAATGTACTCCATGCGGGTCGCTTGGTAGAAATCCCAGTGGGTGTCGGGAATGAGACTCCACCACTCCAACGGGTTTTCGATGCTGCCATAGGAAGAAAGGGCTTCGATGCCGCCGTTTTGGAACCAGAGCAGGGTGATGTCGTTGAAGATCACAGATGCGCCGGTAGAGGCGAGTTTGGGCGGTCCACTGTCGCGGGCGTCGAGAAGCATCTGTTCATGGTTGCCACGCAGAAAAATCGTGTCGGGATAGTCGCACCGCACTTTAAGGAGGCGGTCAACGACAGCGCACGAGTTTTCGCCGCGATCAATATAGTCGCCGAGAAAAAGCAGTGTGTCGCGATCATGGTCGAAGCCCTCCGCGTGAATCTGTTCGAGGAGGGCGTCGAGCATGGTGATTTGACCGTGAATATCGCCGATGGCGTACAGCATAAAAATAACAGGGCGCGTCAGAGGTCGCGGACGTAGCGGTTGGCGTCGTCTACGAGAATGGCTTTAGGCGTTAAAGGTTCGTCGGTCAGGCAGAACGCGGCGATGATCACTTTGTCGCCGGGCGAAACGCGATGCGCCGCTGCCCCATTGACGATAATTTTGCCGGAGCCGCGTTCCTCGTGAATGACATACGTCTCGAACCGTTGCCCGTTGGTGATATTCCAGACATGGACGAGTTCATTGGGAACCAGTTCGGCGCGTTCGATAAGGTCGGCGTCAATGGCGATGCTGCCGATATAGTCTTTGTCCGCATGGGTGACGGTGGCACGGTGAATTTTGCTTTTCAGCAGATTGAGCAATCGCATACCCCTATTGTACCCTGAGTGTGCCGCCCTTGTCGAAACAGGATTGATGCCGTTCTGGAAATTTCTTCTCATCGAGGCGGCTACCTCTCTGGAAAACTGAGAAGATTACCGGAGAAGCCAATAGTTTCTTGAGGGTCGCTGCTAATTTTTTCGCGCCGTCCGTTCCCTTTATGATTTGCGTCGAAAGTTTTGTGACACGCGCCCATACTGCGATGACATACGCCGATAGTTCTGCCGCTCGCGTTTCGGCTTTCCTCATGTGAGTACCACAGTATCACAAACGAGGAGTGTTATAGTACTCCGTCAAGGTAGTTTAGAGAGGTGTTTTTCGAGGTCGTCAGGGAGAAGAAAGCCTCAAAATTTATGTAACCGTTCTACCTTGACGGAGAACTATAACGCAATGTTGATAACCTCCACAAAAAATCCTCGGCTTTATTAGACCTCTTGCAAGAGTGCAGCAGAATAAATTCTTCAGACGGAGGGCGTTCCGCCGTGCCGTGCTTCGCACTC
>CAZPZP010000905.1:0-1740 GCA_964591025.1 uncultured Chthonomonadaceae bacterium | reverse complement strand
GCTATTGGTGTCGGACCGGTTATCAAGGTCAGGGCTATGTGACGGAAACGGTACGCGCCCTCACCCAAATTGGTATCGAAATCATGGGAGCCAACCGCATCGAGATACGCTGTGATGAGCGCAACGAACGCAGTCAGCGCGTGGCGGAGCGAGGCGGCTATCGTTTGGAAGGACGACTCAAGAACGATAGGATTGCACCTGACGGCGGACTGCGCCATACGCTGATTTTCGCGATGACGCCAGACGAATTTACGGAAATAAAACCTTTGGAGAACTAAAGGAATCGTTGTCTGATTCGGTGAATAATTGCCTATAGAAACAGACAGGAAAGTTCAGTCTGTCTTTCTTTGTCCTTGGATTGGCATCTCTGTTGCTTCGTTCCGTTTTCGACATGAGGAGAAATTGCTATGTTGTTCCGAATACACCGCTGGATTGGTTTGTTTTTTGTCTTTGCCGCTGGCTGTGCCAACGCACAGCAAAACTTCGCCGACAGTGAACTGCGTGACGCCATTCCTCGCCCGCAGGGTCGTGCGGAGTTTGGCATCCAGATGTATCAATCCTCCGATGAGTATTCACTGCTCAACGATACCGAGGGACGCCTGAAAGAGATCGCCGAACTGCGCCGCAAAGCAACTGCCGACAAAAACAATCCCGCGCTTTGGATTCGTTTGGGCAGACATTACGACAAAAGCGATCAATCCGCCTTGGAGAATGCCGCTTATGCGGAAGCCGTGCGTTTGCTGCGGGTACAAATGCGACGGGCGGCGAAACTGCCCCCTCTCTCACGCGCAAAACTCATGGCGGAATTGGGTAAAACGCTCAAACAGTGGCGTGACGGCAACGACAGCGAAGCGGAAAAACTGCTGCGCGGCGCGGTCAAACTGGCTCCCCGCGAATGGAGTGTTTGGAACGATCTGGCAAGGTTTCTGCCGACGCTTTACGGAAAAACATTATTCCCTCAACTCGATCCCTCTTTATGGGGCAATTCCAAAGATTTCACCGAATTTCGGCGCAAACTCCCTGATCCAAAACCTAAAGACAGAGCGAAGGCGGCGCGTCTGATGGAAGAAGCCTTGCGGTTTGCCAACAAGGCAGTCGCCCTTGCCCCCACACGCTCCGAACCCTATCTGACGCGCTGTGATGTGCGGAGTGCCAGCAGCCTTCTGCCACAGTTCTATCGCAAAGCTAAGCCGAGCGAGGCGGCGTTGCCCGTCTCGTCGGTGCAGAGTGTCTTCACTCTGCTCAGTATTCCTCAGAATTTGCAAGACCTCCGACGTTCCGGGAGATATGGGCGAACGGCATATCAGGTCGCCTACCCCGCATTAGCCGAATGGATGTTTGCTTTCGCCCGAATTGCTCCGAAGGAAAGAGAGGGCAATGGGCGCGAACTTCTCACCGGGTCGCTCTGGCAGAAATATCCTGCTGAGACACGAAAGGTGATAGCGCAAACCGTCGCACGACTGCAAATACTGGCGAACGCCAACCCGCAGGAGCGTCCTTTGGCATTGGCGACCATGGGAATACTGCAATTACAAATGGGCGAAAAGCAAACCGGCGTCTCGCAGATGCTGACGGCATTGAAATTGCGTCCCGGCTTTGGTGCGGTTCGCGAACTCCTAATCGGAGTCTCCACATGGGAGACCGATTTCGATGTTGCCGAAACGCAAATGAAAGCGATTCTCGCGGCATCCGACACCCCGAACTATCGCCTGGCACTGGCGCAAGTCTATGCCCAGCACG
>CAZPZP010000904.1:0-1741 GCA_964591025.1 uncultured Chthonomonadaceae bacterium | reverse complement strand
CGCCCGCATGATCACAAAACAAGCGGGCGTGATTGCCGGTTTGCCCGTTGTGACCGAAGTTTATCGTCAGGTCGATTCCGAAGTGCAGGTGACGCCGTTGGTTTCCGAAGGTGACCGCGTGGAAGCCGGAACCGTATTGTGCCACATCGAGGGTCGCGCTCAAAGTCTGCTCACCGGCGAACGAGTTGCCCTGAATTTTGTGCAAAGATTGAGCGGTATTGCAAC
This sequence comes from uncultured Chthonomonadaceae bacterium, assembly GCA_964591025.1. Lineage (GTDB taxonomy): Bacteria > Armatimonadota > Chthonomonadetes > Chthonomonadales > Chthonomonadaceae > CAZPZP01. The sequence continues at coordinate 1,516 of CAZPZP010000904.1, read as the reverse complement.
CAAAACCGCGCAGATGGTCTCCTTGGTGGCAGGAACCAAAGCCCGCGTTGTGGACACACGCAAAACCACTCCCGGACTGCGAAATTTGGAGAAATATGCGGTGCGAACCGGCGGCGGGCATAACCATCGCTTCGGACTCTACGACGCGATCCTCATCAAAGACAACCATATTCAAGCGTGCGGCAGTATCACCGAAGCGGTACATTCGGCGTTCGCGCAGGCTCCGCATACGATGACCGTTACAGTTGAGTGCGATACGCTTGAACAGGTGAATGAAGCAGTTCAGGCTGGCGCAGACATCGTGCTTTTGGACAATATGACATTAGAACAACTGAGTCAAGCCGTCTCTATTATTGATGGGCAAGCGGCAGCGGAAGCGAGCGGCGGCGTCAATGCAGACACCATCACGGAGATTGCACAAACCGGCGTAGATGTGATCTCAGTCGGCGCGTTGACCCACTCGGCGACGGCGTTGGACATCAGTTTGGATTTTCTCTCATAGTCCCAATGCCCCATTTTTAGGGCAAGATTTCCAAATAGGAATAGAGATGGGACAGCCACAACACCGCAAGGAAGCAAGGCGGCTTTCAGATGCAAATGGAACGGCTCGAATGCGTCGCGTCAACGATGGACACGGCACGCGAACGTCTCCGCGAGGGACGTGTCACTTTTTACCCCACCGGCAAATCACGGTGGGGCGGCGTTGTGGCACGCGAACAAACGGCAGGGCGCGGGCAGCGTGGGCGCATCTGGTACGCGACACCGGGCGAATCACTGAACGCCACCTACTATTTTCGGCGCGGCTTGACCGATCCCGCACACGCCGGACAAATCGCGTTCTTGGCAGGTGTCGCCGTCATCGAATCGTTGCAAGAGTTGATTTTGTCGGTGTCGTGGCCCGTCCGCGACGAGAATCAGAGCGTGCCGCGTGCCTATCATCGAGGGCGACTCGGCTTGAAATGGCCCAACGACATTCTGCTCAACGGCAAGAAACTGGGCGGAATTCTGGTGGAAATGGTTCAGGCGTCCGATGGGCAATGGACAGCGTTGATCGGCGTCGGCATCAATCTCACCGTGCAGGAATTTCCCGCAGAATTGAACCCCATCGCGACCTCCTTGCTTCGCGAGGGCGTTGATGCACCGACTTGGGAAGAACTCGCCGACTCCCTTTTATACTCACTGCACGCGCAAGCCGACAAACGTAGGGATTGCGGTTTTCGCTGCATTTTGGAACGCTGGCGTGACTTCGACAATACTCCCGGACGCCTGTTCGAGACTGTCATTGACGGCGAAACGCGACAAGGCACTGCAATCGGCGTTGACAATACAGGCGCACTCCTGTTGCGTTGGAATGATGGGCGCATCGAACCCGTCCTGTCGGCAACCTCTCTGCGCGATCTCACGGTATGAACTCTTCGCACTCTTCTGAAACTGTTGTTGGAGTCGATGTTGGCGGAACCTTCACCGATTTCGTCTTCCTCGACGCCAAAGGAACTCTTTCCGTTCGGAAACTTCC
>CAZPZP010000903.1:0-1743 GCA_964591025.1 uncultured Chthonomonadaceae bacterium | reverse complement strand
TTTGCAGGAACGGGCGTCTCGCAACGGCTATCGGCTGTTTGTTCGCAACGCGAAAGAGCTGCACTTCTGCCCTGTGAAAGACGAGGAGGGCAAAATCCTGCGGCTGGAGTGGGGGAGCGAACTGCTGCGGTCGTTTCGGATTGTGCGTTCGGTGGCGCGGCAGGTGGATGAGGTTGTGGTGCGGGGCTGGGACCCGGAGCAGAAGCGTCCCATTGTCGGCAAAAGCAAGCAGCCGAAAGGCGTTCCCCGCGTGGTCGGCGGCAAATCCGGCGGTGAAGCGGCGCGGAAGGCGTTCGGCTCGGCAAAAATGATGGTCACAGACCGCCCCGTTCACAGTCAGCGCGAAGCCGAAATCCTGGCGCAGTCGCTGTGCGATGAGATTGGAGGGGCGTTTATCGAGGCAGAGGGGCTTTGCGCTGGGATGCCGGAATTGAAGCCTTCGACGATGGTAGACATCGAGAACATCGGCAAGCGATTCAGCGGGCGATACGCGGTTACGGCGACCACGCATATTTATACGCCTACCGAGGGGTACACTACGCTGTTTACGGTGAGTGGCAAACGCCCCGCGACTCTGCTCGCAACGCTGCAAGGGAGCGATTTGTCCCGGCGGGCGGGCATTGGCGGAAACATTGTGATTGGGATCGTCACGGACAACAAAGACCCGAAGGGTTTGGGGCGGGTCAAGGTCAAGTACCCTTGGCTGACGGAAGACCATGCCAGTTTTTGGGCGCGGCAATCGTCGCAGATGGCGGGCAAAGGGCGCGGGATGTTCAATATCCCTGAGATTGAAGATGAGGTTTTGATCGCGTTCGAGCAAGGGGAAGTCAGCCGTCCTTACATTTTGGGACAGCTTTGGAATGGAAAAGATGGCGTCCCTGGCACAAGCGGCAATCCCGTTCATGGACCAGGCAGTGAAGTGAATCGGCGCGGATTCTATAGCCGTGTGGGACACAAAATTGATCTGGATGACACGGGCGGCGGCGGAATAAAATTGACAACGGCGGGCGGGGTCAAAGTCCACTGCACAGACGATGGACCCACAATCCTCTGCTCGACTCCAGGAGGGCAAAGCATCAAAATCACAGATGCGGGATCGTTAATCGAGATTAAGGACAATGCCGGTGATATTATGACGATGACAAGTGGAACGGTGAATGTCAATGCGACTACCATGATGAATCTGACTGCTCCCATGATCAATATCAGCGGTGCGATTTCGGTGACTATCAACGGCATGGCGATTGCCGTTAATGCGGGTGCGATGGCGACTATCGCTTCCGGTGTGCTGACGGCGGTGGAGTCTGCCAATATCGTTCATATCGGAGCCGGGGCGGGCTTGCGTGCCGAAGCGGGCGGCAAAGCGGAACTGCAAGGGAAAGCCGGAGTGGAAATTGACGGGACAACGGTTGTGGAAGTCCATGCTGCGGAGATCAAACTGAACTGACCATGTCCAGCGATAGCCAAAAACATATCAATCAGGGAACGGCTTCTTCAACGGCACTGCTCAAAGCGCGGAATGCGGTGCGGGATTGGGAGCGCAAACTGGAAGAGGCGCAAAAGGAGACCGACCCCAAAAAGCGCGAAGAAAAGGTCAGGGAAGCGACGCGGGGCAGTATCGACGCGCAGCGAAATGCCGCCTTGAGTATCGGTGCCCAGTTTCTCAAAGGAGACGACAAGAAACGGTTCGAGCGCAGCATTCAGGCGGTGGCGTTGGTTCGCGATCTGTATAAAACGAAAAAA
>CAZPZP010000902.1:0-1745 GCA_964591025.1 uncultured Chthonomonadaceae bacterium | reverse complement strand
CGCGAAGTCCGCCTTCGCGGACTGGAAGATTTATTTTATCGCGAGTCCCTTACAGGTTACGCCTCAAGGCGTCCCATTCACTTGAAACGAAAAGAGGAGTATCATCGTGACACTCCTCTCGTCCCCATGAGATTGAGAGACGGAAATCAAGAGCGAATTGTTCACCAAACTTATGCGGTGAGACTGTTCCCTGTCCCCTACGCACTACCTCTGCGCCTGCCGCACTTCCCAGAGGGTTTTCTTTTCGGTTTCGCCGAGAGCGGCGAGTTTCGCGTTCCAGCCCTTTTCGTATTGCTTCAAGGTCACGGCAATAGTCTCCGCAATGACAAGATTGCGATACCATTTTCGGTTGGCGGGGACGATGTGCCACGGCGCGTTTGCAGTGCCACAGACATTGATCGTGTCCTCATAAGCCACCATATAATCATCCCAGAGTTCGCGGTTCTTCCAGTCCTCAACAGAGAGTTTCCATGCCTTGCCGGGGTCTTTTTCGCGGTCAAGCAGTCGTTGTTCCTGCTCGTCTTTGGAGATATGCAGGAAGAACTTGAGGATGACAGTGCCGTTATCCGTGAGGAGTTTCTCGAACTGGTTGATTTCGGTATAGCGGTTGCGCCAAACGGGTTCCGGCACGATTTTCTTGACGCGCACGACCAGAACGTCCTCATAGTGCGAACGGTTGAAAATGACCACCTGCCCCCTGCCCGGCACTTTGGCATGGACGCGCCACAGGAAATCCCGCGCCAACTCGTCGGAAGTAGGAACCTTGAACGAAGCGACACCGCAGCCGCCCGGATTCATACTTCCAATAACAGTGCGAATTGTCCCGTCTTTGCCCGCCGTGTCCATGCCTTGAAGCACAATGAGCAGAGGAGTTTGCTGTGCGGCATAGAGCAATTCCTGCAAGCGTGTGATGTCGGCGAGAAAGGTTGCAAGTCGCGATTCGCCCTCTTCTTTGTTGAGTCCGCCGTCCTGTTCAGGGTCAATTGTGGCGAGTTTGATCGCGTTTTTGCCGTTGCTGAGAATGGGTTTCATCGGCTTATTCGGGCGTAGAGATGCTGACATTGCGAATAATATCTCCGGCGCGAAGCTTCTGCACGGCGTCGAGTCCTTCGGTGACCTTGCCAAAAACCGCATAATTCATATCGAGAAATGACGCTGCTTTCAGCGTGATATAGAACTGACATGAGGCACTATTCGGGTCTTGAGAACGCGCCATCGCCACCATACCCGCCCCATCATGTTTGAGGCTCGGCGTGACTTCGAGCGGAATGGTGCGTTTGCGTCCGGTTTCGGGGTCTTTGTAATCTCCGGTTCCGTTACCATAGGGACAGCCGCCTTGAATCACAAAGCCCGGTTCGTAGCGGTGAAAGGTCTTGCCGTTATAGAAGCCTGTCGAAGCAATATCGGCAAAATTCTGCGCGGTCACGGGCGTGAGATCGTCCGCCAACTCGAATTTGATGGTTCCCTGTGAAGTCTCCAGTGTCACGATGCGATTAGCCATAATCTGTTCAATCCTCCTCTTTGATGGTCTGCCATTGTAGCATATTGGGCAGGAAACCGTTCACCGTTTGCCGAATCTCCTCCTAATTCACACACAAGACTTCTTGCATAAGTCAGCAGACAGAAGTGTTTGGCTTGCTGGGTAGAGATCACGTACCCGACTCAAGTATAGTCGTCCTATGGACGAAACCCTCCCCTGCAACGTGATCACTCTCAAGAGAGGATTTGCGTCCGCAGGACGCCTG
>CAZPZP010000901.1:0-1750 GCA_964591025.1 uncultured Chthonomonadaceae bacterium | reverse complement strand
CGGCTGTTTTTGAGTCGGGTACGTTCTTGTACCCGACTGATGCAAGAGGTCTATTGTACTTTTGGTGAAAACTTTCTTGAGCATCGAATTTCCTCTTATCCTTCTACTCCGCGAACAGTGAATCGATCAATCTATAGCCGTCGGGCAGGACGGATTTGGATTCGGCGACTGCCCGCTCGTCATAGGGATAGCGGTTGGTTCCACGCAGCGGCTTACGGGAATCGTAAAGCAGATAGGGAACAGGTCCTATGGCATGACCTCGCCGTTTGACAGGCGTCATGTGGTCGGGAACGCACAGCAGACGCCAATCATCGCGGGTTTGCATTTTTTCGATCAGTGTGCCGACAACGTAACGGTCTATGTTTTCGATGGCGCGGATTTTCTCCTCAATGTCGCCCAAATGCCCAGCCTCGTCGGGGGCTTCGACGTGTACCCACACAAAATCATGTCGCTCAAGTGCGTCCACAGCGTAGAGGGCTTTCCCTTCGTAATTGGTATCGAAATAGCCCGTTGCGCCCGGCACATTGACGATCTCCAAGCCCGCCAACACCCCCAAACCGCGCACCACGTCCACTGCCGAAATCACCGCGCCGGTCATGCCGCGCTTTTGGAAAAACGAGGGCAATATGGGGGCGCGTCCGGGACTCCAGAGCCACAGCGTATTGGCAACGGGCTTGCCCTCATCACGCATTCGGCGGTTATAAGGGTGATTGTCAAGCAGATTGATCGAGTCTTCGATGAACTTTTTGATTTTGGTATCGCCATCGCCGACCGGATAAATCTCTGCTAATTTTTTGCCCATGCTCTCATGCGGCGGATGGGTCTGGACTTCGACGGGACCGTCAGACCAGCGCAGAATATGGCGATAAGAGACGCCCGGAAACAGCCTCATGGCGCGGGTTCCGAGTTTCTCATTGGCGTATTCGATGATCGGCTTGGCGTCTTCCGTCGCGATATGTCCGGCACTGTAATCGAGTAGCGTTTCGCCGTCCGTCGTGATCAGTGAACAGCGAAACGCCACATCTTTCGGCTCCATCGGAATTCCCATCGCCGCCGCCTCCACAGGACCGCGCCCCGTGTAGTATTTCTTCGGATCGTAGCCAAGCAGTGCCATATTCGCGGCATCGCTTCCCGGATACATATCCGTCGGCGTCACCTGAACGGCTCCGACAAGCCCCGTTTCGGAAAGGCGATCCAAGTTCGGCGTTTTGGCGGCTTCGAGCGGGGTTTTGCCATCGAGTTCGTCTATCGGTTCGTCGGCGGCTCCATCGGGAACCAGCAAAATGTATTTCATTGATTGTTCTTTCTCAAAAAATCTCGCGCTCAGAGCAGGTATCGAAACGATTCGGCGGCGCGTCTAAGAGGCATCGCAATCGGACATGGGAAACAAAGTGACACGTTTTGTCTTCATAAAGCGGGAAACTTTATCTTGACTCCCCTCTCAAACTCCGACAATTCCGAACAGTTTGTCATTCGATTGTGATGCGTGAGGACTCTATGCGATTCGCTCGATCTTTCGTTGCTCTTTCTATTTTACTCTGTTTTGCCGTTTCTGTCTCTGCTCACAAACGCCAAACCATACCGACCACATTGGAAGATGTCATGTGTCGTGTCGTCGCTGTCGTCAAAAAGCAGGGCAATGTCTACGAAGTCACGATAGATCGCTGCAAGCACTTGCTTAACCCAGCCAGTACGAAGTCGGGGTAAGACCCAGATGAGAATAAATACGAAAATCATGTTAGGGACTTTC
>CAZPZP010000900.1:0-1757 GCA_964591025.1 uncultured Chthonomonadaceae bacterium | reverse complement strand
CCCAACAGTCGGCGCATCTGATTCATGGTCGCAAGCCTTTCTCCCGCAGCAGCGCGTCCATCCACGCCGACTGCTCTTGTGAAGATAGTCGCACAAACGGCGGCATCGAATAATCTATTCGGCGCGGGTAAGGACCTGTATCGTATAACTCGTTGACCATCTCCTGCAAATCGAATTGGGGTTCTTCAATATATTGCAGCAACGGGATAGAGATTTTCGGCAGAGATTCAGGCAACTCATTGAGCCAGAACTCTACGTCATCATGCTGCCAAAACCGATAAACACTCACCAGATAATTCCAATTTCCTTTTCGCTTCAATAAGTAATGTGGTGCGGTGACCGTATGTCTGCCCTCTCTTAAGAGGTCGATTTCTACGAGATTTACGGAACTATCGAGAAGAGTCCTCTGCTTTGCTTTATATTCCTCATGGGAGCGGGAACCTGATGCTTTGTTCGTCGGGCTGAGAAGTTCAATCACAGTGACTACCTGCTCCCATTTATCACCTGTGAGAATCTCCAGATACATTTCGCTGTATTCTTCACGTTTCATTGTCAGCACCCCATGCCGTTCCGACATCTCTTGAGCGGCGGCACTTGCAGGACGACTCCCCGAAGCAGGCAAATAAGTACTGTCCCTTGTGATCACCGTATCGGGAATCATCACCTGCTCCAACGGCTCAATCGTGATGCGCCCTTCTGCATTTGCTGCGTAGCCTTTGGGTAAGACAGCATTCAATTGCGTTTCAAGCAAGGCGATGAATTTATTATGAAAACTTCGCCAAAATCGCGGGTCTTCGAGATAGGGGTTCATTCCGGGAAAGGGATTCATGTCCGCAAGCCTTTCTCTCTCAAAAGTACGTCCATCCACGCCGACTGCTCTTCACTCATCGGAATCGGCGGCGGCTGATTGTAGTCAATCGCTTCTTCGAATCGCCCTTGCACATAAATCCGGTTCAGCAGACTTTGCAGGTCAATTTTGGGTTCGTCACTCTCAGGCAAAAGCGGGACTGTGATTTCCGGCAGTGGTTCCGCCAAAAGACTTAACCAATACTCGAACTGATCCGGCATCCAAAAGCGATGAGTGGAAATAAGATAGTCCCATGCGCCATAAGGCTGGAGAAGTGTATGCGGAGCCGCGACAGTATGTACTCCGCCTCGCAACAGATCGATCTCAAGCAGATTGGCGTCGCTGTTGAGCAGACGGCGTTGTTTTGTGCGATAGACACGCCGCCCCATGCTGTTCTGTGCCTTATTCGTCGGGCTGAGAATCTCGATAACGGTCACAACCTCTTTCCATTGATCACCAGTCATAATCTGTACAAAGCGTTCGGCGACGCGAAGCGGCTGGGAGACCACGCCATGCCGAGGGGTGTTCGCCCTTGGGTCTAAAACAGTGATACTCCTCTGCCCGCTTCCTGAAGTTTGGGTCGGGGGCAGTCGGCGCGTGACCATGACATCGGGCAAAAAGTCCTGACTTGGCGGCACAATAGTGATCCGTTCGTCAATGGCGGCGCGAAATCCCGTAGGAAGTTGCGCGTTAACGGTCTCGAAGATCAAATAGATCAATGCGGCGTGAACCGTACGCCATAAGTTCGCTTCTTCGAGGTAAGGGTTCATTCCGGGAAAAGGATTCATGTTCGCAAGCCTTTCTCTCTCAAAAGTACGTCCATCCATGCCGATTGCTCTTCACGCAGAGGAACAGGCGGCGGCTGATTGTATTTGATGAGTGTAGGGTACGGTCCGCGTTCATAAAGATA
>CAZPZP010000899.1:0-1759 GCA_964591025.1 uncultured Chthonomonadaceae bacterium | reverse complement strand
TACCCGACTCTTGCAAGAGGTCTAATGCAAAATTCACCGAACAGCAAAAGGAGTTTTCAGGTTGCCTCAAAGAGAAAACGACGCGATGTTGATAATTATTGGAGGCGCGGCACACACGGGCAAAGGCATTCTCTCACGGCAATTGACAATAATCATCCATTCCAGAGAAGCAATCCCCGATGCAGTGAGCTTCGTTCCCTCCAAGGTTTAGTCTCTGCTCGCACGTTTCAGAACACAGTCTGCCCGCTCGCGTTTTGCTTCCGCGTCGTTCGGGAGAATCTCAAGCGTCTGCTCCCATTCCAAAATGGCACGCGACAGTTTGCCCTCTTTTTGGCACCAACGCGCCAACTCACGGTGTCCGTTCGGGTTGTGACGCTGCTGTCCGGCAAGGGTCAGCAAGCGGTTGTATTCCAACACTTCCTCCTCGACAATTTTGGACTGCGACACCAATACCTTTCCACGCTCGGTTTGTTTCTGCCGAAACAGCAGCAGTCCCAAACTCTTCGAGAGTTCAAGCTGATTGGGAAGCGCGGCATGGGCGGTCTCCCACTCCTTCAATGCGCCCGCCTCATCACCCAACCCTTTGAGGGCTTTGCCGATGAGAAAATGGGCGTCTTTATTTGCCGGCGCAAGCTGTTGATACCAGCGTGCGGCTGCCAATCCTGCCTGTAAGTCCGTTCTATTGACTCCGCCTACCTGTGCCAGTCCGCGTGCAATTAGGGCTTCTGCCCGCGCTGCCGTCAAGGCAGGTTCCGTAGGAAAGTGTTGGAGGGCAGTTTCAGCGGTTGCGAGTGCTTGATCATAGTGATGCTGACTCATCCGGTTCCGAAATAACAGCAGAGCGATATTGAGATCATTGGGGCGCGTACGGTCAGCGGCAAGCAGTTCTTTTTCCGCCGATGCCAAGGCTCCGACTTGATCATGCAGGAGGGCTCGCACCAGATGCGGCTCTGCTTCCTGTGGAGCCATTTTGAGAGATTGCTGGACATGGGCGAGGCACTCTTTTTGCCAGCCCAACTGTGCTTCAATGACAGCCAAACGCAACAGAGCCGCCAGATCGTTCGGAGCAAGTTCTTTGGCACGTTGAGCATGGAACAACGCCCTGTCTACCCAACCCGCTTCCTGAAACAGACCTGCCAGTGTGGAGGCGAGTGCGGGGTCTGTGGCAAGAGAAGGATTGGCAAGGAGATTTTCTTCTTCTCTTGCCAGTCGTTTTCCGGCAGCATTGAGATCGCCGCGTGACAACAAGGGACGCACAGCATTCTGTAATGAACCTTGTGCGTCTGCTGCCGACGCGAATTCTTCGGGGCTATTCTCTATTGTCACTGTTCCCGTCTGTTTGCTTTTGAGATCACGGATGCGTGATTCTCGAAGGGTATTTTCAGTTTGCAGACGAGCCGTTGCCATCCACTGTCGCCGCTGCCAAGGAAGGGTCATTAGAAAAATCGCCGCGACGATCAGCAGCAACGGAAGCAGAATACGGGAACGACGCGGGGGCAGGGCGACAGAACTGTCACGCTCTTGTACAGAATTACGGAGTGACATAGGTTATTTCAGCGTGATTGTGACGCCGCACCGGGGCGATTGCCGCCATACGCCTTTTGCATCGAATCGGTGGGTGCCTGCGATTGAGTTTTCTCGCTTTCGGCAGGCTTTTTCGACCCGCATCCCATTATGCCTGTGAGCAGACATGACAGTACCAACACTACCACGATTTTCATGGTCAACTGATGTTTCATCGGAAATTCTCCTAAAATAG
>CAZPZP010000898.1:0-1767 GCA_964591025.1 uncultured Chthonomonadaceae bacterium | reverse complement strand
GAGTTTTATGAGGCGTTGGCGTTCGCATTGCAGGAGAAATTACCCGTCGTGTTTGTCATCGAAGACAACCGCTACGGAATCAGCACGCCGACGGAGAAGTTTTTCCCTTATCGTCTCGGTGCGTTGGGCGAAGACAGTCTGGTAAGAGTAGATGCCCGCGATCCGCTCGAAGTTTATGAGAAGGGCGAAGCGGCGATAAATAAGGCACGGCGCGGCGACGGACCCACGGTTCTCTGGTGCGAACTCGATAGATTGTGTTCTCATACCAGCAGCGACGATCAGCGCGTCTACCGGCAGGCTGACGATATTTCCTGCGACCAGATGCGCGACCCGCTCGACAATCTCGCCCGCGAACTGATCCATCAGGGCGTTCTCACTCCCGAAGATTGGAAGACGGAACTGGAGCAGATCGAGCGCGTGGTTCGCGACGAGTACGATCTCGCCGAACATACGCCCGACCCGCAGCCCGAAGCCATCATGGAGCATCTTTTCGGCGAACCCGCGCCCCTGCTCGCTTCGCCCGTTACGTTTGGGGAACCGGCGGCGACGATGGTTTCCGCCGTCAATCAGACATTGCTCAAAGCACTCGAACAAGACCCGCGCACCATCATTTTCGGTGAGGACATCGAAGACCCCAAAGGCGGAGTTTTTGGTTTGACCAAAGGCTTATCGAACGCTTATCCTTCTCAAGTCTTCAACTCTCCTCTTGCCGAAGCAACCATTGTCGGCGCGGCGGTAGGTTTGGCGACGACGGGCTGGCGTCCGATTTTCGAGATACAGTTCATGGATTTCATCGGTCCCGCGCTGAACCAATTGATCAATCAGGCGGCTTCTCTGCGCTGGCGAACGTGCGGCGAATGGTCGTGTCCTTTCACTTTGATCGCGCCGTATGGAGCCTATCTGCCCGGCGGAAGCCTCTGGCATAGCGAAAGTAACGAGGGAATGTGGGCGCATATTCACGGCGTCAATGTCGTTATTCCGAGTACGGCGGAAGATGCGGCGGGCTTGTTGTGGACGGTGATTCATGGGAACGACCCGACTCTGTTTCTCCTGCCCAAGCATATCTTCCGCAAGCGAACGCCTGTCCGTCCCGAATGCGAACCGATTCCGCTCGGCAAAGCGGCAATCCGGCGTTCCGGTGAAGATATAACCGTAGTTTCGTGGGGCAACTGTCTGGAACTCGCTGAGGAAGCGGCGGAGCGGATGGAGGACGAAGGCGTTTCTGTCGAAATTCTCGATCTGCGCTGTATTGTGCCGTGCGACTACGAGGCAATCGCGCAATCGTTAGGACATACTGGGCGTCTCGTCGTTGTCCATGAAGACGCCCGCACGACAGGCTTCGGACAGTCTATCATTTCCGAAATTGTCTCTAAGCCCGACTGGTTCAATCTGCTCTTGTCGCCGCCGCAATTGGTAGCGCGGCAGGACGTACATATCCCCTATCACCCGACGCTGGAATATGCCGCCCTGCCCGACTTGAACGACGTATTGAGCGCGATGCGTTTGGTAATGGAATGACAAAAACGCCGTGAGACCAACATCTCACGGCGTTTTTCTTGGATTATGCGGCGGCTTCCGTCGCCGTCGCCGCCCGCTCTGGTTTTCGGACGGAGCGAGCATCGTCTATTCGTTCTGGAAGGTCCAGAATCTCCAACCCGACGATGTTTCCATCTGCATCGAGATCAATGAGAATACCCGGCTCCAATTCGTGTGTATCCGCAATTTTTCTGTCAATCAAACGGAGTGCGAGCGCGTCCACTTCGGGAT
>CAZPZP010000897.1:0-1782 GCA_964591025.1 uncultured Chthonomonadaceae bacterium | reverse complement strand
TTTTTTGTGTGATTTCGTGTGCTGCGATGCATCTCATGGGTAAAATGGAGACATCTCAACAAGGGAGCATAACACAGTGAAGCGTGTGTTGGTTACGGGTGGAAAGAGCAGTTTGGCGCGGGCGGCAGCAGCGGCGTTCGGTTCGGAATTTGAATTGACGCTTGCCGATTTTGAGCCGTTCGATGCAGTGGCAGGCGTCAAGACGGTTGCGGGCGATATGGGCGATCCGGCGTTTGTCACGGAAATTGTGCAGGGCGTGGAGATTATTCTGCATCTCGACCCATTACAAGCCGCACAACGTCCCGATGCCGACGCCATAGACACGACGGCACGCGGAACCTATGTGCTGGCAACCGAAGCAAAAAAGGCGGGTGTAGCGCGGTTCATTTTGGGCAGTTCGCTGATTTTGTTCGAGCGATTGCCCGCGCAATGGAACGTCACCGAAGTTTGGCAGCCGCGCCCCAGACCCACGCTCGATGCACTCTGCCCATTTGTTGCGGAATTGTCCTTGCGCGAGTGTGCGCGATTGGGCGAAATGATTCCCCTCTGTCTCCGTTTCGGGCAAATCATTACTGATGACGAGATTGGCGCACAACCGCCCAATCCAAATTGGCTTCATCTTGACGACGCCCTCCACGCTATTCACTGCGCCCTGACCTTTGAGCGCGATCCCTCTCAGTCGCGCCATGCCAATTGGATATTCCACGTCACGGCGGGCGGCGACGGCGCGAAAATCCGCCTTGCAGACGCCGCAAACAAACCGCTCGAATACACACCGCAGCACACGTTTGCCCCGACCCGCGAATCCGTAGGCTGGCAGCGTGACAACCGCACCATGCACCAAGTTCTTGCCCCAATGGAAAGGGCTTCGCGCCCCATTCGCAACATTGTCATTTTTGGCGCGGGCGGACCTGTGGGAGCCGCGACAGCGCAGGAATTGCAGCAAACCTATCGCCTCCGATTGACCGATTACCGCGACCTCGCCGATATTGCCAGCGAAGCCGTGCCGCAATTCGAAGGCGCACCCATTCCCAAGCCCTTCGAGGCTCCCCATGAAAACCGCGTCGTCAATGTCACCGATTACGCGCAGGTTTCGGCGGCGTGCGAGGGCATGGACGCGATCATCAATCTCACGGTTCTGCGGCAGGAGTTGGTTCAGGCGTTTCGGGTCAATACACTCGGCGCGTACAACATCATGCGGGCGGCAGTAGCACACGACATTCGGCGCGTTGTCCAAACCGGTCCCGCGCAGAATTTATTGCCGGAAGCCGACGGCTATTATTGGGACTACGACGTTCCCGAAGCCTTGCCGCGTCCCGGCACGGCTCTCTATTTCCACACCAAATTTTTGGGTCAGGAAATTTGTCGTGTCTTTGCAGAAAATTACGGATTGGAAGTCCCGAATCTCTTGTTCCAGCAATTCGCTAACCCGACCATTCCCTTTGGGTTGACGCAGTTTTCAGTCTCATGGCAGGACTCGGCGTTGGCAATTCGCCGCGCCCTCGAAGTCCCGTCCTATCCATTTCCTTACGAAGTTCTCAATATCTCCTGCGACCTGCCACACGGCAAGTACTCAAATACCCGAGCCAAATCTGTCTTGAACTGGCAGCCGCGTGACAACATGGAAGACCATTACCAACGCTTCTAATATTGACGTTTAGACAAAATTGAGCCTCGAATCAGAATTGGGTGACGCTCCAGTAAGCGTCAATAAGATTGAGCAGCACTTCTCAAAACTTATGCTCGGAATTTATGGCAAGTTGGGTATAGCCCGTTCGCTGC
>CAZPZP010000896.1:0-1783 GCA_964591025.1 uncultured Chthonomonadaceae bacterium | reverse complement strand
ACCGCACTCCTGCGGCAGACGGAAATGCGGCACTCGCTGGCTCTCTCTCCGATGGAGATTGAGAAATTGGCGAAGCAGTATCAGATGATCAAAGTCTCGGACAAAGAGACGGTGACGGTGGAATGATCGGTTTTCCTCGAACGCGAGGAATTTTCCCTCACATGGGGAGTGTAAGACATGGCAGTGAAAAGTTTCGGTTCCAATGATGTTTTGAAGGCGCGGGTACGGACGACGTTTGGCGTTGTCGCGCTGTGCTATATCGCGGTGGTCGGGCGGCTCGTCTATCTGCAAGGGATGCAGGGCGAGACGATCAGGGCAACGGCGGAAAAGGAACGTACCAAGCGCATCGCTCTGCCTGTTTCTCGTGGAGCCATTCGAGACCGAAGCGGCAACGTCATGGCGGTCAGCAACTACACCGGAATCCTCTGTTTCGATCCGCATGAACTTGTCTCTACAAAGAAACTCTCCGACAAAGCCGAGAAAATCCAATCGCTGAAATTAGAGTTCGCTATCCGCAAAATCGCCCGCATTCTCAAATTGAACGCGGTGCAGTTGGCGGATTTGGTGGCGATTGAGAAGGCGAAGGTCACAGAAAAATCCACGCAGTATGTCGTCGTCAAGCGGAATATCCCATTGAATCGGGTGAATGACCTGCGATTATACGCGCCGGAAGACGAGGCGTTGAAAAAAGAGATCGCACTTCTCTCCAATCGCAAGGAAGAGCCGAAAAAGCTGACGGACGCGAATAAAGAGAAAGACAAAAAGCCCAAAGAGACGAACCTTTATCTGTTCCGCATTCAGGACAACGATCAGCGGGTTTATACCACGACGGACAAAGCCACGCAGATAATAGGGTATGTAAAAGAGGGCAAGGGAGTCGCAGGTCTTGAGTTCGCGCTCGACAAAACTCTGTGCGGCAAATCCGGCTCGATGAAGATGGAAGTGGACAATCTGGGGCGCGAAATTCCCGATACGCGCAGTGAGATGAGGCCCGCCACCGAAGGCTTGGACGTGGTGACGACACTCGATACCACCGTTCAGCATATCGTCTCCGAGGAGGTCGCGAAGGTTGCCTCGCAGTATCACCCCAAGGGCATCGCGGCGGTGGTGGTGGAACCCGAAACCGGCGATATTCTGGCTCTCGTGAGTATGCCGTCGTTCGATCCCAATCCCGGCAAGCCGCGCCATCTGATCAAAGAGGATGAAAGACTGCGCGAGCGCACAGTGGCGAGCTTGTATGAACCCGGCTCGACACTCAAGACGCTTACGGTGGCGGCGGCATTGCAGGAAGGCACAATCAATCTCAACACCGGCTTTTATTGCGGCGGCAAACTCAAAATCGGCAAACGCAGTATCAAGTGCGACCTGCACGCGGGCGAACACGCAGGACATGGCATGGTTACTCCGCTCGACTTGATTCGTCGGTCGTGCAACATCGGCTCGGCGCAGATCGGCATGAAAATGGGCTACACCAAACTGCACGGCTGGATGGACAAATTCGGTTTGCTGACCAATCCGCATCTTGGTTTGCAGGGCGAAACGAAGGGCTATTGGAGTCTGGACAAGCACGAAGATCAGACGGCGAACGGCAAATTGGCGCGTGTCGCATTCGGGCATTCCATTACGACAACGCCCCTGAATGTGGCAATGGCGTATGCGGCGATTGCGAACGGCGGCAATTTGATGAAGCCGCGCATCGTGGTGGGGTATCGCAACAGCGAGGGCAAGACGGTCAAGGAGTTCGCGCCGCAGGTTCAGCGCAAAAACCTTTTGTCGGCGCAAA
>CAZPZP010000895.1:0-1789 GCA_964591025.1 uncultured Chthonomonadaceae bacterium | reverse complement strand
GCGTCCGTAGGACGCCTGTTTTTTAGCAGGGTACGTTCTTGTACCCTGACAACAGGCACGGCGGAATGAATTCCTCCGTTAGGGGCGGGCAAGCCGCCGTGCGTCCTTCGGACGCAAAAAATGCCGGATGCGAAGACTTTTGACATAGATTCTTAGGCAAGAGGTCTATCATGGAAAGGGACGAACAGAGTCGCGCACGATCAGTTCAACATCGAAAACCTCGGTGTCGGTATCGGGAAGCCTGCGGAACGGAATAGGGCAGTCAGCGTCTTTGCTGGTCGGAGAAATATCGTTGCGGATTTTGGGAAGCAGACGCTCGACGGCACGCTGTCCCATGCGACGAAACGGCTGGCAGATTGTCGTCAGCGGGGGCTGAGTAAGCCGCGCCATCAGGGAATCGTCGAATCCGGCGACGGAAATCTGCTCAGGAATGCGAATCCCGTGTGCCGCGAGAACTTCGACGCAGCCATAGGCGAGGGTATCGTTGGCGCAAAAAATCGCCGTCGGCAGCTGCGCGGCGGGCGTTTCTTCAAGAAACTGTTCCATACACGCTCGTCCTGAATTGAGACTATATATGCAGGGAATGATCAGCGAGTCGTCGCGAGGAATTCCCGCATCTTCCAAAGCACGGCAATAACCCTGAAGCCGTAACCTCGCCCCGCGAATCTTCTGACTGCCCGTAAAGTGGGCGACGCGCCGATGACCTTGAGCGAGGAGATACTGAACCATCAGATACGCCCCGCTTTCATCGTCAATGTCAATGTCGGTCAGTTCATTGTTGCGAATATTGCTGTGAAGGGTGACAAAAGGCGTATGGTATTGAAGCGATTGGAGAAGGGGCAGAGGCAGAGTGACCGGTGCGATAAAGATGATTCCATCCACGCGCCCATCGAAAAACTGGAGGATTCTGTCGGTGTCGTTTTCCCAGTTGTTGATAGAGAACACCGTCGTATTTTGGCGATATTCTGTGGCGGCTTCCAAAATGCCGTAAAAGATTTCCAAGAAGTAAAGATTGAGTTCCGCGCCGTTGATGTCAGTGACAACGCCAATGGTATCGAGGAGATTGCGGGTCAATCCGTGTGCAAGGGCGTTGCGCCGGTAGCCGAGCTGTGCTGCCGCCTCTTGAATACGGAGGCGGGACACTGGCGAAACCCGCGTTGTGGAGCGTGCGCCGTTGAGGACAACGGAGGCAAGCATCGTAGAAACCCCGGCAATTTCTGCGACATCTTTCAATGTGGGAGCAGCACTTCGTCTCATAAGGAGAGTGTACCCTAACAAAAACTTCACTACCCTACAGAAAATCGTAACCTGCGGACTGGCGGCAGTCGAAACGCGACCCACAGCGAAAATCCTTCGTTGAGACAATGCTCCAACCAGAGCAATCCAATCTGAAACAGGCTCAAATCACAGCGCGTTTTGCGATGGATATGGCTGAGCAAGCCCTTTTCTTTGACTGCCACCCTGAGACAAACCCGCCAGAGATACGCCAGACAACTCGCAATCAGCAAACGGCTCAACCGGACGGGGTCACTTAAGGGACTCTCAGGGAAATAATCGTTCCCTCGGATGCGGGTGCAAGAATTCGCTCCCATGAGGACTCATCGCCCTCGATGGGTGAACTGGAATACTTATTTCCTTGAGAGTCCCTAATAGACCTCTTGTAAGAGTACAGCGAAATGAATTTCTCTGCTGGGGGCGTTCCGCCGTGCCGTGCTTCGCACTCTCAAGGCAAGAGAATTTCGTCCGTAGGACGGCTGTTTTTGAGTCGGGTACGTTCTTGTACCCGACT
>CAZPZP010000894.1:0-1794 GCA_964591025.1 uncultured Chthonomonadaceae bacterium | reverse complement strand
CAAACCGTCACGCCGCTTTGCGTTGTGGTACAATAGCCTCATCTCAGCAACAGGAGAACCAACCTCAATGACACAACAGCAAATCAGCAAAGAGGAAACCAGACGCGCCGCCCAAGATTTCTATCAAACCCACATTCGCCCCATTGTCGAAACCGAAGAGAACATCGGCAAAATGCTCATCCTCGACGTTGCCACCGGCGATTATGAGATTGACGACATGAATAACTCCCTCGCCCTCAACAAGCGGATGTTGGCAAAGCACCCCGGCAACCGATTGACAGGCTTCCGCATTGGCTACGACGCGGTTCAAGCCTTCGGCGGCTATCGTCCCATGCCGAGCAAACGCTGATGATGACCGGAACCATCACCAACAAACGGGCGCATCTCGAACGCCCCGTGCGCGGCGCAGGCGGACAGGGCATGGTCGAGTTCACAGTTGACACCGGCTACACCGCTTATCTCACCCTGCCGCCTTCCTACTGCGAAGCCCTCCAACTCCCATTTGTGCGCGACGAAGAGGCGTACATGGCAAACGGCTCCCTCGTTTGGACAGAAATCTACTCTGTTCTCCTTGATTGGGACGGTGAAGAGCGTGCAGTCGAAGTCATTGCCGTCGAAAGCGAACCCTTGATTGGAATGACCCTGCTTGACGGCTATGACCTGTTGATGGAAGTGAGAGAAAACGGCGTCGTTCGCATTCAGAAATCGCAGCACAGAGAGGTCAGCCCAAATGACAACGCAACCGTTTGATTGTGCGGCAATGGTTGAGCAGATCGAGGCGGAGATACAGGAGAAACTACAAGCCTTCTCCCGCGAAGAACAGCACGCCTTCTGGACAATGCTCCAACAGAGAACCATCGCACGCATGAACAAAACCCGTCCCCAACACGATGAACGCATGGAGAATGAGGAGGTTTGGGAGCGCGGCGAGGCGTGGTACGACAATCACCTCAAGGACATTGTTGAAACCGAAAAGAACATCGGCAAATTCATGTTCGTTGACGTGCTGACCGGCGACTACGAAATCAGTGAAGACCCCTTGCTCCCATCAACCGCGTACAAACGGCTTCTCGCCCGCAAGCCCGACGCCATTGTTCACGAAATCCGCATCGGCTACGACGTTGCTCATGTCATTGGACGACATCCGAGACGGCGCGGCGAACAATACAAACCCCTACGATTTATCACCTTCACTCCAACCAATACCGAAGACGCCCAACCTTAAGCCCTTCTGTATTGCCCCCGTGTTCTCCGTGGTTCGATTTATTTTTTACAACGGTGCAAAATCGTGCAGGAATACACCTTCTCTTGCTCGAACGCCTGTCCTGAAACGCACCGCCGCGCTTTCTTCATCACCCGCAGTTATTCTCACCTGAAAGGACTCTCTCACTGTGAAACGCCTTCTCACCCTTGCCGCACTCTGTCTCTTGCTCGGTTCTGCCGCACTCGCCCAAACCGTCACGCCGCTTTGCGTTGTGGTACAATAACCTCATCTCAGCAACAGGAGCAAAACCATGAGTACAGCCACCGCGCCACCCAAACTGCTAACCTACGAAGCCTACATAGCGGAAGAAATCAGCAATCTGCGGGTTGACATTGTAGACGGAGAAAAGATTTTTATGACACCCACAGTAGAGCATCAGATCATACTGCTGAACTTGGCGATAATCTTCCGCACTAATCAAAAAACGACTGGCAAGGGAATCGGACTACTCGCTCCCTGCGATGTACTAATAAGCCGCGCTCCGCTTCGCACACGACAGCCCGATGTTCTTTTTATCAGCACCGAGCGCA
>CAZPZP010000893.1:0-1799 GCA_964591025.1 uncultured Chthonomonadaceae bacterium | reverse complement strand
TTTCGTTCAATGACTGCCAATAATCTTGTGTTCGACATCGCTGTTTTCCTCCACATCCATTATACCCCCACACGCCGGACGGTTCCCCGACCCACCCACCGTGTCGCGCCCTGCCGATTTCCCGTTCTCGCCAACCGACACAAAAAAGCGTCTGCCGCGCTTGTGACTCGGCAGACGCTTTCGACGTTTCTGGGTGTACTGTTTTATTCTCCTGCCAACTGCAATGCCTTTGCCAAAACTGCCGCATCAATTCGTAATCCGGCATCTTGGAGCTGCTCGAAAACTGGAGCGACCTGTTCGATTTTGCCCTCTTGTTTCGCCAGCAGAATCACGCCCAATGTTCCGCGCACCGGAAGGCGCAGAGTATTACCGCAGTTGCGAGCGGCGCGGTCGTCTACAATTGCCTCGAAACCCGCATTCTGATATGCCCATGTCAGCACGGCACTTTCGCCTTTGCCCAAATCCCACGCGGCGACCAGCGGTTCCTCTTTTTCGATCTCTCGCACATACTCTGCGCCCTCATCTGCCAGCCAAAGACGTGCCGGGTCATCAAGCGAACCTGCCTCAATCTCTTCCACAACGCCACGCGGTATAACCAACTCCGTCGCCAGTTCTGGAAGCAAAGCCACTTGCCCGACTTTCGCCAGCACAATCAAGGGCGAGGCATTGATAATCCAGCGTCTATCCACGATTCCACTCCGATTCCAACTCGTCCGGCGTCACTTGAAACGGCGACACATCGAAACGCGCCAGAACACTCAGAAATTCCTGCCGACTCATTCCGGCAAGCGAAGCGGCTTTGGATTGAGACGCCTTTCCCATTTCATACCACTTCACCGCCGCCACAAGCCGCAACTCACGGACGAAGTGTTCGGGACTGCTCCGCACTATCGAAAACGCCTCTTCGGGCAACTCCATCGTAACGCTGATAGCCATCGTTTCCTCCAAACCGTTGAGATGCTTCATTCTACCACACAACCCCCACACGCCGGACGGTTCTCCGACCCACCCACCGTGTCGCGCCCTGCCAGTTTCCCCGTTCTCGCCAACTGACACAAAAAAGCGTCTGCCGCGCTTGTGACACAGCAGACGCTTTGAGCGTTCTGATTTTTCAGTCGCGTTGCTCCAACTGTTGGACGCGCAAGCGCAACTCCTCGTTCTCGTGCTTGAGTTCTTCCAGCAGGCGGGTGAGTTGCTCGTTGTTTGTCTCTGATGCGGAAGCTCCCGGAGGCAAGCTCCGTTGACGCAACAGTACATTTTCCAAGCGCAAAGTCAGTTTTTCCCGTTCCGATGCTTCGATTTGTTGAAGATGGGATAATTCCAATCCGAAACGCTGCATGATCAGCGTCATTTCCTCAACGTCTTGCTTGACTTTCTTGAGGTCGGACGTGTTCTTCTCCGTCTGCTCCTTATGCAGCAACAGATGGCGCAGATAGTCCAGCAGTTTGTTCCACATGGTCAGCGTGCCTTCAGTTCGTCCAGAGTTTTGCGCGTTTTGATTGAGAGGCGATCAATCTCCTGCTGATCTTTAAGAATGCGCTGGTCAATGCGTTGAATCTGGTCAAAAATACTGTCCATCTCGGCTTCAATGGCTTTGGCTTCTTCGGCAGTGGGTTCGGCGGTCAAAATTTTGTTCATTAGACACCTCCACACATATTATATCACAAGATCACATCTGATTACTTTCCCTAAACCACCCCGCCCGGACGGTTCCCCGACCCACCACCGTGTCGCGCCCTGCCGCCTTTCCCCTTCTGCCAACCGACACAAAAAAGCGTCTGCCGCGCTTATGCCTCGGC
>CAZPZP010000892.1:0-1799 GCA_964591025.1 uncultured Chthonomonadaceae bacterium | reverse complement strand
CATTCCTGCCAATTTTCTCCATATAAAAAGTCAACGGGCGAAACTTTGTCGCGCAGAGTTTTTTGCTGCGCGACAGAATTTCGCCCGTTGATTGTGATTTGCTTTGTCAGCGGAAGTTAGAGAACCGAACTACGGCTTTTTCTCGTTCTTTTCTTCCAATTGCCTTTGCCAGTCCTTCATCCTTGCCTCGAACTGTTTCTGCCACGTCTGCATTTTCTGCTCGAACCGGCGCATACTCGCCTCGAACTCTTTGTTACCCTCCAGATTGCGCGGCAGAGTCGTATTTCTGTTATCGAAGCGAAATTCCGTTTTCGGCAAGTCGGGCAAAGTGGGCAGAGTGAAGGCGTTGCCTGCTCTGCCTTCGGCATCGTTGAAGAAGCGGAAAGCGTGCCGCTCATCGCCCCGCATTTTCTCTGTCCGCTCCAATTCCTCGACGGCACGCTGCATCTCTTCGGCAACTTCTTTATTTTGTCCTCGCATACTTTTGCGAAGTCCCTCGATTGCCTTGCGCCGTGCTTCGGCGAGGGATTTGGTCTCTTCGAGGTTTTTGCCGCGCAGCGCGATAAAGGGTTTTGTGTCGAAGTTGAAAGCGCGGGCAGTGCTATTGAAATTGCCATTGATGCGGACAACGGGTTCGCCCAATTTGCGAGAAATCTCTGATAGTTGGCGGTCAAGAGCTTCGCGCTGCTCCATAATCGCATCGCGCTGTTTCCGCAATGCCTCCTGCTCGCGTTTGTCCTTTGGTGCTTCTTTTTCGTCCTGCACGATGACCCTCGCAATTTCTTCGGTAATTTCGGGTTCGTTGTCTGGTGACTCTTGCCCGAACGCGCCTCCACCAATCACACTGAGAGATAACAGCGACAATCCTGCAACAAGTGTACGTTTGCGGATAGGAAAATGGAAAATGCTCATTTCATTGGTCTCCTGATGGGTATTTACCGGACAAATCGTCTTCCGGCGATCTTCGGAGAAAAAGACGAGGGCGGTAGAGGAGCGTTACACTTTGTTGAACTCTGCATTGAGAGTGCGAAGCACGGCACGGCAGTGCGGAGCGTCCTATCGCCGCCAAGCGGGGAACCGATGAGATCGTTATTGAGATCAAAAGTTTTCTTAGTCCGTCCGTGATGCGGGATTTACAGCAGGCATTGGGGCAGTATATACTGTATCGCACCATTTTGACCGAGATTGCGCCTGAGAAGAGGCTCTATCTCGCCATACGCGATACGACTTATGAGCGGCTTCAAGCTAAACCCGTCTTTGCTCTGATTCAGAGTCAGTCCAATTTACAGATTATTGTCGTCAATACGGAACGGGAGGAGATCATTCAATGGATCGTTTAGAACTCTATCGCCAAGCCCTGCCCCATGCCATTACCCAATCGCGATATTACCGCTATGGGAGCAGTGATCGTGAGATTGACACGGTTTTCTATCACGATGAGAAAGAAGACGGCTATCCGCTGATGACTGTCGGTTGGAACGGCAAAACTCGTGTCTGCCAGATTGTCTTTTTTGCGCGGATCAAAGACGGCAAAATTTGGATTGAAGAAGATTGGACGGAAGACGGCTTGACTGAGGAATTGGTTGCGGCAGGTGTTTTGAGCGAGGATATTGTTCTCGCGTTCCACCCTCCGCATTTGCGCCAATATACCGAATATGCCGCCGCTTAGAGATCGAGAAGCGGTTGGCTCTGATCAACGCGATGATTGCCCATTGGCAGGGCTATAACGTCCGCCTCGGAGGGACAGCCGCCACAGAATTCAAGGTGCGCGGCACTCGCGCCGTTGCGGAACTCATCAC
>CAZPZP010000891.1:0-1806 GCA_964591025.1 uncultured Chthonomonadaceae bacterium | reverse complement strand
ATACGGCTGTTCTGCTCAATTTCTCCCTTGCCAAGCGTAGGAAACAGGCGAAGAACGCAAAAAAGCAGGAGAACAGAAACATGATGGAGAATCAACCGTCTATACTGCGAAGTGAAGATCAAAAAAGGAGAACACAATGAAAGTTCTGTTAGGATTGTGGATTGTTGCCATGATCTTTTTACATCACGATTTGTGGAATTGGACGAGCCGCGAGTTGGTATTCGGTATCCTGCCGATTGGGCTGGCATATCAAGCATTCTATGCCGTTTTAGCAATGGTGACGATGGCACTGCTTGTGAAATTTGCGTGGCCCGCACATCTTGAAGAGGATATTCCTGAACACCCTATCAACCAACAAGAAGGGGGACACTGACATGATTCCTCTGATTGTTATTTTTATCTACCTCCTTGTGATCGCTTACATTGGCAGCGTCGCCTACAAGCAGAGCAAAAACAGTACCGAAGACTTTTTTCTTGCCGGGCGCACTATCGGTTCCTTCGTTTTTTTCCTCTCTCTGTTCGCGACGAACATGACTGCCTTTGCAATTTTAGGCAGTTCCGGTGCGGCATATAAGCAGGGCATCGGCATTTTCGGCATGATGGCAGCATCGTCCGCGTTTGTCATTCCGTTCACGATTTTCTTCATCGGAACGCGCTTATGGGCGTTGGGCAAAAAGTTCGGACACATGACACAGGTGCAGTATTTTCGGGATCGCTGGGAATGTTCCGGCATCGGCACGGCGATTTTTGTTCTCAGCGTGATCATGCTCGTTCCTTATCTGATCATCAGCATCAAGGGCGGCGGCATTGTGTTGGAGGAGATTTCCATTGCGAAAGGAACCACCAATCCACTGATTCCGTTCTGGCTTGGGTGTCTGATCGTCGCGGTTGTCGTCACCGTCAATGTGTTTTTCGGCGGAATGCGCGGCGTCGTTTGGGTCAATGTGTTTCAGACAATTTTGTTCTTGTTGTTCGGTGCAGTTGCCGTCATCGTGATCAGCAACAACCTTCCCGGCGGTTTGAGCGCAACTATTGCTCAAATGGCAAATGACACTCGGACAGGACATTTGCTGTCTCGTGAACGAATGCCCGCCGAGTTGTTCGGCAGTTATTTTCTAATACCGCTGTCTTCGATTATGTTCCCGCACATGGCGATTATGTGTTTGTCGGCACGGAAAATGTCGGCGTTCAAGCAGACTGTTATCGCTTATCCCATTGCGATCATGGCGATTTGGCTGCCGTGTGTGTTTCTCGGCGTTGTCGGGGCGCAGTTGATTCCCGGCGTCCAAAATTCCGATACAATCCTGCTGAAACTGCTCAGCGAATACGCTCCGGTATGGCTTGCGGGCTTACTCGGTGCGGGCATCATTTCGGCGGTCATGGGCAGCGACTGTCACCAAGTTCTGGCACTCAGCACGATGTTTACCAAAGACATCTATGAATACTATGGCGGCGAAAAGAGCAAAAGCGTACCGTTTGCCCGCGTGTTCATTATCGTGCTGACAATCATCGCTTATTTGATTGCTCTGGTCAGCCCGACAAGCATCTTCGAGTTGGCGGTTCAGTTCGCGTTTTCGGGTTTTGCGGCGTTGGCTCCTGTCATGGTGGCGGCGTTGTTCTGGCGGCGCAGTACCAAGTGGGGCGCGTTGGCTTCGACCCTGTATGTGGCGTTCTGGCTGCTCTTCAGCGGCTATCTGACCAACATTTCCGACGCGATTGCGCCAAAGCCTCCCACTCGTGCGGCAGCGCAAGTGCGTCCTGCCGGTCAGTTGGGCGCACCGAGCGGGATCAATCCTGACAGTGTGA
>CAZPZP010000890.1:0-1807 GCA_964591025.1 uncultured Chthonomonadaceae bacterium | reverse complement strand
GCACGGCGGAACGAGACCTGCACGAGAAATTCATTTCGCTGGACTTATGCAAGAGATCTAATCAACGATTACCAACAAATCGCAACGATGAGACCAATGCCCCTCTCTATCTCAAAAAAGTCTTCCGAAATGGGTGGATGACCCTCCCAATCGTCAGAGATTTTTCGGCTGTCGAATTGAATGATGAGATGCAAAGGTCAAAAAATTTAGATGTGCTTGCCCTGTCTGTGTCTTCTTTGGCATTGAACCTCTACCGCTTGATCGAAAATAGGTGAAGCCGCCCGAATTGGCTCCACTCCGCCACGACCAGATTGCCCTTTTTGTCAAATACTACCGCGTGCGGAGAGTTGCAAACACCTTCCGTCCATTGCACTGGTTCCAAACCGAAGTTGGCACGTTGCTTTTCATTGGGATTGTCCCCGATTTGAGCGACAATGCTGTCATCTTTGCCAAGAACCGTCACACGTCCTTGTAACTCGGCGATAGCAACATAGCCGCCAGCAACATGGGCGGCGGCGGGCATTCGCAAATTACGCTGTAGTACCTTGACCAGACTGCCCTCCGTGTCCCACTGCTCCACGCGCCCGCTCTCGCGGTTGCAGACGATGAGCATCGGTTTGCGACCCCGCGTATCCACTGCCAAACCGTGACAGCGGTTGAACTTGCCCTCTTCCGCAGGCATGGCTCCCTGACCGCCAAACGACTTGATGTATTTGCGGTCACGGTCATACTTGTGAATGTAATTCTTGCCGTAGCCGTCCGCGACAAAAATCGTCCCGTCGGAGAGAGCGACCATATTCGTCGGGTTGAACTCCTCGGCTTTGGTATAGATGCCGGAGGTCTGCGGATAACCCATCGTCCAGACAGTCGTTCCATCAGTCTTGATCTTGAGGACTTCATGAGAATTGGGGCGTGCGGCATAGAGATATTCGCCATCGCGTTCGCGCTGGAGATGCAGACCATGAATCTGTCCCGGTCCGAAATGGCGGCGGTATTTGCCGTCCGAACCGAAGACAACAATGCCGCGCTCGGTGTCGGTGCTGACATAGACATTGCCGGCGCGATCTACCGCCGCTCCGCCGTGTGTGGGTCCGAGCAGTTTGTCGTCGGGCTTGGCGGGAAAGTGATTGGGAAAGGACGCGACCTTGACTTCCGCGGGAGCAAAACCTAAGAGCGAAACGGTCAGGCAAAGAGCAAACAAGGGGAGAAAGGGATTTCGGTTCGAGCGCATTATCAGTTCACCTCGGTAAGAGTTGTCTTGCTGTTATCACCCCTCTACTTTACCCCAAACTGGAGGAGTGACATACTCCCCTGCGTAAACGCGAGGGGCTTCTCAGACTACGCATGGTCTCATTGCACCTACGTTAGCGTCCGATGGCAGTGTCCCTGCCTCTTCTTTGCAGGCCGTGCTTGCAAAGTCTGTAGACAAAATCGGGAGAGGGAAACAGACCTGTTCTGGTCGGAGACAGCGGCGGCGCGTCACCTTTCCTGCAACTAATCTGACTGTCAACGGGAGGCTGATTATTGTCCCTAAACAGCAGAAACTTTGCAGGCGGTGCGGCTGGACATAACTTCACCACAGACCGGTTTCGGTTTCCTGATTTCTACTGGCAGTATAACAGACAGGCGAATCCTTGTCAAGCAAAAAAGCAACGGCAAAGCCTTTTGCTGATACAAAAGTTTCGCAACAGGAAGGCAAGACTGTCCCCCCGCGTAAACGCGGGAGGTCTCCTTGCCTTGATTTTATAAAAATAGAGGGGGTGATATGGCGCGGCAACTCTTACGTCAGGGATGCGCTGGGGTCGTG
>CAZPZP010000889.1:0-1808 GCA_964591025.1 uncultured Chthonomonadaceae bacterium | reverse complement strand
GAGTCTGCTTGTCTTCCTGCTCCTCGCACTGGGCATCGGCACAGTGCCAACCATCGCACTTATGACGGGAGTAATATACGCCGTCACCATTCGCTCATGGTGGAGAGTGACCTGCGCCGGTATTGCTGAACTGTGGAGTCTGCTGCCTCGCCGCTTGCCGCGCTACGGTTATCCTGTTGTCATTCTCGTTGGATTTCATATTGTTGCACTTACCGTGTCTACCTTTCTTCCCCCCTCGGATTACGATACGTTGCATTATCATCTTAATGCTCCTTTGCGCTGGATGGAAGCAGGACGGTTTGTCTATCTTCCCAGCTACACCCATACCCATTGGCCTCTCGGTTCAGAACTGCTTTCCGGTGTGGGGTTGTCGTTTGATCGTCACTTTGCATCCTGCACCCTGTATTTGGGATTTACGCTGCTGCTGAGTATGACGGCACTCTGTTACGGACGCCTTCTGAAAAATGTGCTGACGGGGCAAATCGCTGCCTTATTGACACTGTTCTTTGTGCTTCCGTTTGCTCTGGGAAACTATGTGGAACCCGTTCTGGCACAATATACATTAGCCGCCCTGTTTGTGATCCACAAAACCTATGGCAGTGACTTTGCTTCGAGAGAATCGCGGCACCTGCGCCTTCTGTCGGCGTGCTTTGCCGGTTTCGCCGCCGCCACCAAGTTGTTTGCCGTGATCACTCCGGTTCTGATCGCCCTGATGTTCTGTTGTTTCATGGATGAGAAAATCTCGAAGCGAGAACGTCTGTCTGCGGCTTGCGTCTATTGCGGTCTGGCGTTTTGCTTGGTGCTTCCTTGGTATCTGCGGAGTTTCCTCCAAAGCGGCAATCCTTTTTACCCGATGTTGTGGCGTTTCTTTCCGACACGCGATTGGAGTGCAGTGACGGCACAACGCTTCGACCTGTTCTGCCACACGACACTGACACTTCCTCGATTCAAGCTCTCCCCGCCCATCATTTCTGTAGTGAAAGGAATCTGCGTTGTCCTTGTCGCTGTGACGGGTAGTATAATAGCGCGGTTGGCGGCTTTCCGTTCGCAGCGTGCCTCGATATTCTTTGTGAGTCTTTACACTATTTTGCTTGTGGGAAACATCGGAACCTATATTCGCTATCTAATTCCGGTATTTGCACCGATTTTCTTGATTTTGGTCTCAAGTTTGCTCCCAGATCAACCAAAAAGACAGGTGGGACTAGCTTTTGCTCTTGTCATGACAGCTCTGGTGATTCATCCCAATTCGATCCGAACGGATGCAAATCGTATCACGCTGGCAACGAATTATCTCACCAGTCGCCTTTCCCGCGACTCCTACTTGAGCCAAAATCTGCCGATATATCCTCTGCTACAGTGGGCGGAGCGCAATCTTCCTCAAGACAGTGGAGTGGCATTTTGTGTCTGGTACGATGCGTTTCCCATGTTTTTGTCGCGCCGCTCAGTACACACCAATCCATGGTTGCAAGGCGCAGTGCGAGTGGACGAATGGGAACCCTTTGTCGCCGATCTGAAGCGATTGCAAATCACACATTTTATTGTTCCAACCGATGACTCTTTTGTTTCTGGAGAACCGAAGGGTATCAGCACCGAATTTGACTTACGCATACAGACAGAATTTCGTCAATTTCACCGATTGCGGAGCGAAAGCGAGCCGGTCTATGCGGTCGGAGGCTTCACTCTTTACCGGATAGGAGTCAAGGCGTTAGACTGAGATCAGGAAGCAAAAGCGAAGCCCTTGAAACTTGGAGGCGAAAAGAAGCAACCGTTTCCATGAGAATTTTTTGTCTCGAAGTCGGAACTTCCCT
>CAZPZP010000888.1:0-1814 GCA_964591025.1 uncultured Chthonomonadaceae bacterium | reverse complement strand
CGGGTACGTTCTTGTACCCGATACTTGTCCCAAATCTGATTCGCACCCAATGACCCATCAATCCATCAATCCATCAACCCAACGCCCCAACGACCAACGACTGCACCTGCCGTTCATTGACGGGATACGGGCATTGGCAGCCTTGTTCGTGGTGGTGTGTCATGCCTATTATGAACCAACAAATGGGTTTTACACAGAGCGATGGGTCACACGAATTGGGTTAAGTTATGGACACATGGCGGTTGTGGTTTTTATCGTCGTGTCGGGCTTCTGCCTCATGCTACCGATTGCTCAACGCGGCGACCAGATTTCTTCCATCAGTGCGTTTTATCGTCGCCGTATCCAGCGCATTCTGCCGCCATACTATGCCGCGCTCGCTCTCTCGGTTCTCTTCATTCTCACCGTCGCGCACGCCAAAACCGGAACCGTTTGGGATAATACGCTTCCTCTCACTGTGCCGCGCATTCTCGCCAATCTCTTTTTGATTCACAATCTGCCGTTGGAGAAAATGGGCATTCCGGGCGGCAATATCAACTATCCGCTGTGGAGTATTGCCAGTGAGTTCCAAATCTATCTCATTATGCCGTTGATTGTGCTGACAATTCGGAAGTATGGCGAGAAGTTTGCTCTGCTCTGGACAACGGCATTCGGAGTCGGCTTGGTTCTCATTTTCGGTTTGGCGGTCTATCCGGCGACGCCTTGGTTTGTCGCGCTCTTCACGATGGGAGCAGTTGCGGCGCGTCAATTTGTGGGAAGAACAGACACGCCGTCCCGAACACTGTGGTTAGTGTGTTATGGCATGGGAGTTTTGGGAATTGCGGCGGCTCTTCTGGCAGGAAATAAACTTTATTATGCGAACTGGCTTGGGTTCGACTTATGGTTCGGCGCGACGACGGCTCTGCTACTGTTTCTGCTTTCCACAGAAGCCGCCTCAACTGCTCGCCGTTCGCTATTGATGCGGCTGTTGTCGTGGCGTCCGTTGGTCGCAATTGGTGTGTTTTCGTATAGTCTGTATCTCATTCACGCGCCCGCGCATCACCTGCATTATCTCATTCTCAACAAACTGTTGCATCCCCGCCCGATTGTCATGTTCGGGCTGTTGGTTTTGTGCATTCCGCTGGTCATTGGCTGGGCGTATCTGTTTTTCCTTCTCTTCGAGCGTCCGTTTTTGGTAAAGAAAAACAAAAATGCCCCTCTCTCGAATTTGGGAGAGGGGCAGGGGTGAGGGCTTCACTCCACTTCAACGGTCACATCGCCGCTGGTGGTTTCCAAAGAGATCGGTGAGCCGCCACCGTTAATGGTGGTTTTGTGTTCTCTCTCATCAGGCGAATCGCGTTCGGTTCCGCTCAGGCTGATGTCGCCGCTGGAAGTTTTGATTGCGAGATTGGCTTTCAGGCTCTTTGGCAGTGTCAGCTCGATGTCGCCGCTGGAAGAGAGCAATGAGACATTTATTAGACCTCTTGCAAGAGTCCAGCAGAATAAATTCTTCGTGCAGGTCTCGTTGCTGCGAATTTACCTCTTGTGCGGGCATTGAAAATACCCGGCACGATGGCGTTCCGCCAAGCGTCCTTCGGACGCACCTCATATTGAGGGTGTTCCCGTCCGAAGGACGGTTGTCCGCAGGACATACAGGCGGGTACTTTCAGTACCCGACAACGGGGTATTTTCAACCCCCGATCTCATCACAGCAACGAGATTTGGACAGCAGAATAAATTCTTCGTGCAGGTCTCGTTCTGCCGTGCCGTGCTTCGCACTCGCATCCCAATGCAGAGGTAGAGACTTCCTGCGGGTTCGTCCGTAGGACGTCTGTTTT
>CAZPZP010000887.1:0-1815 GCA_964591025.1 uncultured Chthonomonadaceae bacterium | reverse complement strand
ACTCTTGCAAGAGGTCTAATAGAGCAGAATCGCCACGATTCGCCCGGTTCCTGCGACTGCACGATAGGGCGATTTGTCGCGTGGAAGTGTTTAATGGCGTGCTTGTTGCGAGACGAATCGCAGCAGCCAACGTGTCCGCAGATTAGGCACATTCGCAGATGTACCCACGTATCGCCGGTTTGCAGACACTCCTCGCAGCCGTTCGCGCTGGGAGTCACTTCATGGATTTGACTGGTATGCGTGCATTCGTTCATGGGGCAGTCTCCTCGGTTTTCGGCGGGGCTATCGGCAGACAAACACGGAAGCAAGTCCCGCCTTCACTGGTATCGGAATAGACTTTGATGTCGCCGCCATGCCGCACGACAACGGTCTTGTAGACAATATCCAAGCCCAACCCTGTTCCCTTGCCGACATCTTTGGTCGTGAAAAACGGCTCGAAAATGCGGGTTTTGATCTCGTCGGGAATGCCGGGTCCGTTGTCGCGAATCTCCACGCTGACACCATCAAAAGTATGCGATGTTTTGATGACAACTTTACGTTTGCCATCCTGCGTCTCAAGGGCATCCACGGCGTTATCCAGCAAGTTCGTCCAAACCTGATTGAGTTCACTTCCATACGCGCAGATCGACGGCATATCGGGCGCGAACTCTTTCGCGACAGAGATATTGTTCTTGCGAAATTTGTAGGCGAGGATCGTCAGGGTATTCTCAATCCCCGAATGAATATCAATCTCTTGCAACGGAGCCTGATCCATAAACGAGTACTCTTTGACGGCGCGAACCAATCCCACGATTCGATCTGTGCTGTTTTCGATCTCGCGCAACAGAGCGTTGATGCTCAGGGTCGCCTCGCACCATTCCAGCGTATCGCACAATGCCTTGTCGTCCACATCCTCCGAAACCGTCTCCAACTGCTCTATCGTAATCCCTGCGGTGACAAACGTCGGCGCGAGATTCCAGGCTTCGGCAACATCATGCGAGTCGAGCCATTCGCCGAGTTCCTCTTCGCGATCCGACTGTACAAGCGGATCAAGCGGTTCGGAATCGGCGCGTCGGTCTTTGGCGGCTTGCATAAACGCCGCCATCGATTCATGCTCTTTCGGCGAAATTCCGCGTTCGCACAATCGCAGCGAGACCGATTTCTGCTTCGTGAACGTCTCTTGCAACTGACGGGACGCGCTTTGTGCCGCCGCCGCCGGATTATTGAGTTCATGCGCTAACCCGGCTGCCAGCACGCCGAGCGACGCCATTTTCTCGCGCTGACGCATCAACGCTTCGGCTTCGGGACGCCGCCGCGCCATCGCCGCCAAAATCGTTCCCCCGATTTCAGGATGCGCCGCGAAAATCCCAAGCAGTTTGTCTGCTGGAATTTTCAGCAGTCGACTCGGCTTGGTCGCCGTTCCCGAAGCGATATTGAGTCCATTGCTGAGAAGCGACACTTCGCCGGTGAACTCTCCCTCCTCATGCACCGCCAGAACCTGCTCGCCATCGCCAATATGCTTGACAACCCGAATTTCGCCCTCCAACAGCACATAGAACGCATCGGCGGGCAAGCCCTCCTCAAACACTTTTTCACCAATCTCGAACCTGACCTGCTCGCCATAGGGACAGAGTGTTTCTAATTGCACTTTGTCCAACTGCGGAAACAACTCGTTATCCTGAAATGCCTTCGCCATCTTATTTCACCTTATGTGTCGGGTACAAGAACGTACCCGCCTAAAGTACAGACGTCCTGCGGACGAGCAGACTGTCTCATTTTGCGCTTGCATTGAAACCTGCTCGCTGCCCCAACTTCCAAAAGAGCAATAATCCCTCA
>CAZPZP010000886.1:0-1815 GCA_964591025.1 uncultured Chthonomonadaceae bacterium | reverse complement strand
GAAGTAAATGGAAAATATGGGCTTATGCTCATAAAAACGATCTTAGTCGTTTGCAACAGGCTTCTGCTACTCAATCTTCTGTTGCATTTGAGGTTTACGAACTGATACCTGCAAACCCAACACACAAAGCAACGGGTTTAGACAACAGTGATATTGCAAAACCTCCGTTTTTCTTCACATGGTTGGCTTTTTCTAAATCTTCGCGTCTCCCCGATAAGTTCAAGGGCAACAAGAAAGCAGAAAAATACCTGCATGGCGAAAAGTTCTATCGCGATAAAGCGATAACCAATGGTTTCAAACTTTATCGGGATATTCCAATCGCTACATCAGTTAATTTTGGACGGATTAACTATACGTTGTGGGCAAGCGGGCGTATCACCGAAAATTTTGAACCGGATTCAGGAGACACCAAAGGTCGAGAGCGGAAAGAAATTGAACCACCATTCGAATTTCTATTTTCGAGGAGAAAAATATGAAGCAACATCTCAGATTGATGAACCGTGCTTTGTACGGCTTGATCGCCATTTTGTCTGGTATTTTGTTAGGTTTAACACAAAGTAATTCACTGGCGTCTGGTACAACGTGCCCTATCGTCGAGAACCCAATTGAGTGCGGAAGTGGGCAGACTTTTTCAAGTGCATTCGCAGGATACGCTTGTGGCATGAATACGACGACAGGAAAGTGTTGTCAGTATCATGCATTCAACATCTACTGCAACGAAGTTTACAGAGGCACTACTTACGTTCTTGTTGGGGACACCTATACAGGACCTTGTAGCAACGGGTTGTGCCTTAGTTTTGTTCCTCCTGAAGGAGGAGGCAGTTAATATAGGTACGTATCTCTTGTATCCGGTTTGCAGAAAGCCCTCATTTTTAAATAATGAGGGCTTTCTGCTTCTGAGAAATATTACCTCGCCAGTATTGAATTCGCTCGCTAAGATTATGAAATCGATGGGTAATCAGGTCGCCGCCCGCGTTGCAGCGTACCGCCGCAACGGTTGCCGACAAATTCATTTTCTCCGCGACACGTTCGGGGCGGTCTTTGCTTCTGCCGTTCATCGCCGTGCTGAACGCGGCATTGAGGGCGACGCTCATCAGGCTCGACGCGACATAGGGGCGGTCATTGACATACTGATCCAAGCCGGGAATGCGCCTCTTGTTGGAGCGCATCAAGCCGATGGGGTCTATTTCGAGCAGAACGGCAACGGTGCAGCGTTCCGGCGTAACTTCGGGGTAAAAAGACAGTGAAAATTTCCAGGCAGTGTCGTGGCTTCGACAGCGATGCGCGGCATGAGATCGAGCAGTTCGATGCCCGGATAGTTCAACGCGATTGCCAGCCATGTTTCGATCTCCACAGGCAATTCCAGTCTGCCAATTTCCACCAGTTTCGCCACTTCCCAACAGGAAATCACGCTCACGCCGATCCCTTTATCTTCATGTTCCGTAAGAATTTAGCGTTGCTGCGGTGTCAGTTGGGTTTCATCATTGACCCACCACACCCAGATATGGGTATCGATCTCAATCACTGCGCCGCCTCCCAAAGTTCCGGGTCGAGCGGTTCTGTTGGGTTATCAAAGCGGTATGGTTTGCCGTGCAATGGATAACGATTCTCCGACGCGGTTTTTTCCTCAGTGGGAAGAACAATCACTTGAACTTTTTTGCCCGAAGCGAACGGAAGCGATTTCAAGGTCAATGTGCCGTCCTTATCAACAATCGTATCTGTGCGGTATGCGATCATAGCATCTGTCTCCTTAGGGACTCTCAAAGATTAAACCGTTCCGTTCTTGCATGGTGCGTCCGGCAGGACGCTCGTCCG
>CAZPZP010000885.1:0-1823 GCA_964591025.1 uncultured Chthonomonadaceae bacterium | reverse complement strand
CGTTCCATGAATCGTTCGCCGTCGCCATGACACAAAATGCCGCCTTCGCCGCGCAACGCTTCCGTAATGAGAAAAGCGCGGGCATCGGGATGATAGAGGGTCGTCGGGTGGAACTGAATAAATTCCATATTGGCAACGCTCGCCCCTGCCCGCCACGCCATCGCCACACCGTCGCCTGTCGCAACCAGTGGATTCGTCGTGTGCTGATAAACATGACCACAGCCGCCAGTTGCCAAGAGAGTTGCTTTAGCACGAAACTCTGTCAGCAGCCCTGTCTGACTGTCCAAAACTTTTGCACCGAGACACCGCGCCTCAACGTCCGATAACTTTTCCGTCAACAAGTCGGTGACAAAATAATGCTCGTAAACGGTGATATTCGGGTTGCCCTTGACCGCTTCGAGCAGGGTTTTCTCGCATTCCCAGCCTGTGTAATCGGCGGTATGCACAATGCGATTGCGTGAATGCCCGCCTTCCCTGCCAAGCGACAGCGTGACACGCCCCTCCTCGTCGGTGTTGGTATCGAACTGTGCGCCGAGTGCAATGAGGTCACGGATACGATCTGCACCTTCACGCACCAGAACCTCAACCGCCTCTTCGTTGCACAATCCCGCGCCCGCGACAAGGGTATCCTGCGTATGGAGCGCGAACGAATCGTTATCGCCCAAGACGCCCGCAATCCCGCCCTGCGCCCAGCTGCTGTTCGCATCGGAGCGCGTCTTTTTTGTCAGGACGGCAACCTGCCCCCACTCCGCCGCATGGAGCGCGAACGTCAAGCCGGCAAGACCAGTGCCTATGACCAGATAATCCGTCGTAATCAAGAGAATTTTCCTTGTAAAGTTTTCGCCAATTCCGCCCCAAGATACTCGGCAAGGGAACGATGTCCATAAACGATATGGCGATGGAGATTGATCCCGCCGTCAGTCGCCAAAACACCCATGAGAGTCATACTGTCGCCGTCAAGCTTAGCATAAGCCCCTGCCGGAACCGAACACCCGCCGCCTAATTCGCGTAAGAAAGCGCGTTCCGCCGCCACGCAGTCCTGTGTATCCAAATGATTGAGGGCAGAGAGCAGAGCGGCAATTTCACTGTCGTTTTTGCGTGTCTCCAATGCCAACGCCCCCTGCCCCGCCGCCGGAACGCACATCACGGGATCAATCGGCGCGGTGATTCGGTGCGAAAGTCCCAAGCGATTCAAGCCCGCACACGCCAGAATAATCGCGTCGTACTCTCCGGTATCGAGTTTGCGAAGGCGGGTATCGAGATTGCCGCGCAACTCGGTGATCACCCATTCGGGACGAGCAACGCCCAATTGGGTATGACGGCGCGTACTACTTGTTCCTACGATACTGCCATCAGGCAAGTTCTCAAGCGGGACATTTTCGCGGGAAATGAATGCATCGCGGGGGTCTTCGCGCACGGGGAAGCAACTCAGCGTCAAACCCTGCGGCAGTTCTGACGGCATATCTTTGAGGCTGTGAACGCCGACATCGATCTCATTGTCGAGCAGTGCCTGTTCGATCTCTTTGACGAACATTCCCTTTGTTCCCACTTGATTGAAGGGAATGTCGCGCCGAAGATCGCCTGTTGTCTGTATGATCTGTATCTCGACTCGCAGTTCAGGGTGTGCCGTTTGGAGTTGCGCCACGACCCACTGAGTTTGGGCGCGTGCCAACTGACTGCCGCGAGTGCCGATACGCAAAGGAGTAGAAAACGCTGTCATGGTAGCCAAAAGTATACCAGAGCAGGAAAGAAATCGAACCGTGCATATTGAAACTACCGTCCCACAAACAAAAACGCCCCTCTCCCGCGCTTGCGTGGAAGAG
>CAZPZP010000884.1:0-1826 GCA_964591025.1 uncultured Chthonomonadaceae bacterium | reverse complement strand
CGACTGTTTTTGAGTCGGGTACGTTCTTGTACCCGGCTCTTGCAAGAGGTCTATTAGAAGAGCCAGTATATGACACACGGGTTATCAAGCACTCGATACTGTTGGGCGGGATACGGAGAATACGCCTTCTCTCACCAGTGCGGCTCTGGCACAGGCAGCC
The DNA here is from genome assembly GCA_964591025.1 of uncultured Chthonomonadaceae bacterium. Lineage (GTDB taxonomy): Bacteria > Armatimonadota > Chthonomonadetes > Chthonomonadales > Chthonomonadaceae > CAZPZP01. The sequence continues at coordinate 1,666 of CAZPZP010000884.1, read as the reverse complement.
CGTTCGCGTTCGAGTGCATAACGCGCTGTTTTCTGTAGGACGGCTAAACTTCAATGGAAGTGAATGGCACGGTCAGGCGCATTTTGGAGTCGGCGAGTGCCGCTTGCCATGCGGGATCGTGCTGTTTCTCCCGAATCGAATCGTCATAGTGAACGAGATACGTGCGTTCGCGCCACTCCTGCGGATAGCGGCACAACTCCTCGAAATGAGCGTGAACCGTGTCGGGAGAGAAGGGCGTGAAACTGCAGTCGTGGAAGGTCAACGCCGTATCGTCATAAAACCAAGGATCGGCTTCGGCACGCGAATCGCAGGTAAATGCCACCGTCGTTCTGCCGTCACTGACTTTGATCCCATACGCGGGTGCTTTGGGAACATGAACGACAGGGCGAATCTGGACGGTGAACGGCGCAAGCGTATAGGTCTGTTCCGTATGCAGGAGCGTCACGTCGAAATAGTCGCGCAGGAGGCAGTTGCGGTCACAGGTTTGTGCCATCGTTCCCGAAAGGACATTGCGCCAAAGCGGAAGCGAAAGGTTGTCGGCGATAAGGAGTTGGGGGCGTTCCTTCCAGACGAGATAACTGCGGAATCCCCACTCTTCCAAGCCGTGGATATGATCGCCGTGCAGATGACTGACGAACGCCGCGTCTATATCACGAAACGAGAGTCCCATTTCGGCAAGGCGTCTCGGCACGGTATGCCCGCAATCTATCAAAAGCCGTTTGCCCTCCGATTCAATGACAGCCGACGAATTGCCGAAATAATACGACCAAGCCGCTCCTGTGCCGTTCCAAGTGATCCGCATTCGAATTGTTCACCTTTATTTTATGCAGGATACGTTTCAATTCGCCTTGAGATGTGCGTCCTCCTGCCAGTGTGAGAAATTTCACACTCTGCCGACTTACAAACCTATGGCTACGCCTGAACCACCGTCCTATCCCGAACTGCGCCGTAAACTCGCCGCCACCGTTCCCTTAACCGATCTGGATTTTCCCATTGGCGAACGCACTTGGCGCATCTCTGCCGTCACGGATCAAGACGCACTGCTCGACGCCGCCGTTGGAATGGAGCATTTCCCGTATGGCTTGCTTCTTTGGGAATCGTCCGTCGGATTGGCGCAGTACTTCGCCGAGCATCACGCCGAGATGCGGGGCAAATCTCTCCTCGAATTGGGAGCGGGTGCGGGCTTTCCCGGCATTGTCGCTAAAGCATACGGCGCGGATGTTGTCCAAACCGACCACCAGCAGTGTGCCCTTGACCTTTGCCGCCTCAACGCCCTCCAAAACCACGTAGACGGCATTCCCCGCTTTCTCGCCGATTGGCGCGTCTGGAATCACTCAACCCGCTACGACATTCTCACCGGAGCCGATATTTGCTACGAGCGCGGAATGCACTTCCATCTCGAACAACTCTTTCGCCAAGCTCTCAAGCCCAACGGACGCCTGATTCTCAGCGATCCTGTGCGCCCGCAAGCCCTCGAATTTGCCGCCCATCTCGAAAAGAACGGCTGGAATCTCGCCCTCGAAACCCGCCTCATTGATCGCATCGCCGAAGAGGGAATAACGGAAGTCGCCCTGCTGATCGGAGAGCGAGAGTAAGGGAGTCTCAACAAAAAAATGCGTTCGTGTGTTGCCATCTGCGTCCGGCAGGACGCTCGTCCGAAGGACAC
>CAZPZP010000883.1:0-1830 GCA_964591025.1 uncultured Chthonomonadaceae bacterium | reverse complement strand
CGCTTGCTCGACGGCACGGGCAAAGGGCTACACTGGCACAGTGTCAAAATCGGTGATATGATTGCGGAAAGCCGTATTCCTGCCAGTGGAGAACACTCTCTCAAACGCATGACGGTCAAATTGCATCTCGAAGGCATTGAACCGCGTACACGGCAGAACGTCGAAGCCGAAGGCGCAACCGTCTATTATCAGCGCAGAGCAGGACAGCTCATCTATGGTAAACAAAATTTACAGCGTGGAGCCATCGGAATCGTTCCTGATTATCTTGATGGGTGGACATCTTCGCAGGACGTTCCTGCCTTCGATTGGAAGCCCGGATATGTGCCTGACTTCGTCTTGCGCCTCCTCTCGCGCAAACACTTCTACGAAAGTTTGGAGCGGCTTGCCACAGGAACAGGCTCAAAGCGCATCCACCCTGAAACCTTGTATAAAATCAGCGTCTTCGTTCCCGACGAGGCGGAACAGCGACATATCGCCGAAACTCTCAGCCTCATGGACGAAGAAATTTCCCTGCTCAAACAACAGCGCAACACTCAAGCCAAACTCAAACAAGGCTTGATGCACGACCTTCTCAACGGCATACGCCGCACCGTAGGGGCAACGCTTGCGTTGCCCTCTGGAAATGCCGATGATCCTGCGGCGTTGCCCTCTGGTGTCCCCAATACGGAACGTGCGGTGCCCTTTGCTGCCGATACCACGATGCACGACGATACGCATATAGATCAGGGCAACGCAAGCGTTGCCCCTACGCGCCCTGAGCATTCCACGCAGGAGGTGACGCCATGAACACCGACCCAATGCCCCAATTTGCCGGAACCGAGCGCGAACAGTCCCAACTCCCTGCCCTCGCCCTGCTTGCCCGCATGGGCTACCAATACCTCACCCGCGAGGAGGCGTTGGCACTGCGCGGCGGCAAAACATCGCCCACCGTTTTGGAGGACATTCTGCGCCGCCAACTCTCCGAAATGAAAGTCAATCATATCCGGCACAAGGGGCAGACCTATTTCTTTGCCCCCGCCAACATTCGCAAAGGGATGCAAGCCCTCGACAGCATTCCCCTGACCGAAGGACTGCTCACTGCCACCGAAAAGACCTATGACCTGCTGCGGCTCGGCAAAAGTCTGGAACAAACCGTAGGCGGCGACACCAAAAGTTTTACCCTGCGCTACATCGATTGGGAAAACCCGCGCAACAATGTTTTTCACGTCACGCAAGAATACCGACTGCTCCGCGCCAACAGCAACGCCGAATGCCGCCTCGATCTTGTCCTGTTTGTCAACGGCATTCCGTTCGTCGTCATCGAATGCAAAGCGCGTGATATTCCACTGTCCGAAGCGATCAGCGACCTGCGATCCTACCAGAGCGCGGACTATGTGCCGGACTTGTTCCGCCCTGTCCAAATCCTGATCGCCACCAACACCCACGATGCCAAATACGCGACAGTCGGCACAGAAACGAAATACTGGTCGGTGTGGCGCAGCCGTGACCTTGCGGAAGAAACCGACGCCGAAATTGCCGCACTTCTCAGCAAGTCTCTGCCCGAACTGGACTACAACGCCCTCGCCACTGACTTCGTGCGTGAAGAACGCCAGTTCTCCGCCGTCGAAACAGAGGGACGCCGCATCACCGAACAAGACCGCCTTCTGTATCATCTCTGCCGTCCCGAACGCCTTCTCGAATTGGCACGCGGCTTCATTCTGTATGACGGCGGAGAAAAGAAGATCGCCCGCCATCAACAGTACGACGCCGTAATCAAGACGATGGCGCGGATTACGCCCAAAGCCCCCCTAACCCAACCTCTCCCCAACCCTCCCCTTCACAAGGGGAGGG
>CAZPZP010000882.1:0-1834 GCA_964591025.1 uncultured Chthonomonadaceae bacterium | reverse complement strand
CGATGCACGCTGTTATTCTCACTTATCTCACTGACAAAGAGAAAGCCGCTCTGCCACGAGGAGAATAGGCGGCTTGTCCCTGATTTGGCGAACTATACCGTAATATGTGCTAACGGTCACCGCTACTGCTACAGTGATTTTCATTGGGATGAGGAACAGGCAACAAAAGCAAAATGTTCGATGTGCAGAACCACAATCTTTACTTTTGACGATCCGCGATTACAAGATTTCAATGTTTGTGTTCCAAGCGCAGAGAAACCAGAAGAATGCGAGTGGGAACCAGAAGAAATTTCAGAGTCTACTCATTATTATGCACCGAAGTATGATAGCGAGTGTCCACTTTGCAGGCTGGATCAGTGGTGCAAGCAAGAAGCTAAACGACGACAGAGTTTGGTGCAATAAAACGCCAAGCAACACTTATGCGGTTGAAAGACAGCCTAATCATAAGTTTTGACAGGGTGTTTGTTTTCGGCAGACAAGATACAGCCTGACGAAAGATTGCCCCTCCTGAAGTTGAGTTCAGGAAGGGCAATTGCGGGGGCAGGGAGAAGATTAGCCGAGATATCGGGAGCTGGCGACGGTCTGCGACTTCTGATCGGTCATGCGACTACGCTCCAATCTCTCCAAGCGTTTTTGGTGTTCGCCGAGGGCGCGTTCCATTTGGGCGATTTTCCGCTTGAGTTCCTCGCAGCAATCAGGTTTACGAGGAATCGGAGTCGCCTTGATATGCCCGAACAGTTCCCAATCGCCTTCGTTGTCCCACCGGCGACTGAACGGGATATTTGCACCGCCCGATGCCTCCAAGTCTTTGTGGGAGAAACGGAACACAGCACTGCCAATCTGATCGTCCATGTTGCCGAAGCCGCCAATCCAATCAAATACATTCACGCCGTCGCCAATGGCACTGCGGACGGCATCGCCTATTTGCTTCGAAAGCGCGGCAATGTCTTCTTCGGACGGCTCGGTTTTACTGATGCTGAGTGTGCCGAGGAACTGCGCCAGTTTATCACGGACATTTCGATCTAGGGCTTCGTGACCGCGAGCAATAGCGGAGCCGGGCGTATTGTCTTCCTCCATTAATACGACGACGCAACCGATCAAGCCGCCAATCTCCGATGTGCCGAGAAAGGGCGTTGTCAGCGGAATCGGCTTCATGATCGTGCGATACTCACCGATAATGGAGGGAATCGCCACGTCGTCGTCCTCGTCCACATCGGTTGTGCCAAGATTGCCGAAATTGCCGGGCGTGCCGATCACCGTCGGTGCGCCTTGCAGAAACGGCGCAACCGGTCCATTAGAATTGATAACCAGCGTGTCGCCGTCAACCTTGAAAAACACTGTCCAGAGATACGGTTCGGCATTGCCGGGACCATCGCCCTCGTCGTGACAATGGATGTGGTCGAGTTTGAATTCGATATTCAAGTCAGTCATGTTTGGATGCTCCTTTTGGCGGCGGCGACTTCCGGGCTGCCGCCGCGCCACGTTTTTCGAATCGAAGTTCCTGCGGAAACCGTCTCAGTTCCACGGTGTGTTCGCTCACCCCTATTATCCAACAGAAGTCTGCGCCGCCACTATGACTGCCACGACGCTTAAAACGTGATGTGTCCAACACTTTAGGGACTCGCGACAAAATAAATCTTCCAGTCCGCGAGGGTGGACTTCGCGCCTTTGTAGCAGTGACTTTAGTCGCCCGATGAGAGTGGAAGATTTATTTTATCGCGAGTCCCTTAGAGAGAAACTTCGACCCTGCCTATCAGGGGAACAACGCCCTGCAATTGTCCGTCTCCCATAAAATAATCTTGAGGAGAGTTCGATGCACAGCAAACTCGTTTCC
>CAZPZP010000881.1:0-1834 GCA_964591025.1 uncultured Chthonomonadaceae bacterium | reverse complement strand
CTGCCGGGATTTACGCCCAAAATCGCCGAAACGATCTACGACTTTTTCCACAGCGCGTGACGATAACAAAAGGAGACCCTTTTTCATGATAGGACACAGTCGTTTGAGCGGTGACGAGATCAGTCGCCGTGGGCGCGAAATCTATTATAGTCGGTTGCGCTCTCTGGTAGAAGTCCCTGACAATATCGGCAAAATGATCCACATCGACATCGAAACCGGTGACTATGAAATCGGCGATTATATGGATGTTGCCGCCGGGTTACGGCTTCATGCCAAACATGAGGGGGCGGCACTCTACGGACATCGGATCGGCTATAAAACAGCGGTTTCGCTCGGCGGCATGATGGAAAGGGAAACCCGATGATCTCCGGCACGGTGCGTGATTTTGAGATCATTGTCTCGCTTCCTCTTCTTTTTGCTGACGGCAGTATTGTCTTGCAGGAATTTGTTCTCGATACAGGATTTGCGGGTGCGTTGCTGCTCCCTGAGTCGGAAGTCATCCGTTTGCAGCTGCCGTTTTATGAGTTTGTCGATTCCACACTGGCGAACGGTAAAATGGTTCGACTGCCTCAGTATATCGCAGAGGTCAATTGGCACGGAAAGCTCCTTCCCGCTTTGGTGATTGCAACGGGTAATCGCCCGCTTCTCGGTATGGCATTGCTCGCGGGCAGTGAACTGTGGACACGTATCGTCGAAGGCGGGGGCGTGGAGATCAAACCAACGTCTGCACCCTAATATTGATGTTGAAAAACACTCAGGAGAGGGCGAGAATTGTTCTCCCTCTCCTGAAGTTGGGAGAGGGATCGAGGGTAAGGGCTTGCCGTTAGACACACGCCACACGAGTCGCCGCGTCGCTCCATGCCCCATATTGACCGCCGCGCACCGGACGCACCACAAGCCAATACTGCGAGCCGGAAGTCAACCCGTAGACCGTGAGTTCGCTGCGGGTCACGGTGTCCGAACCGACAAGCATATTCAGTTTGTAGTCGGCGAACCATTTGACTTCGTAGGTCGCGCCCGCGATGCTTTCCCACTTGAAGAAGATCGAGCCGGCTTTCGGTCCGTCTGCGGTTCGCAGGTCGGTCAGTTTCGCGAGGGGCGGGAGGGGAGTGACGCCTTTGGGCGGCAGACCGAAATTTGTCTTTTGTGCGCCCGCCGGAGTATACAGCAAATCCGTCGCGGCGTCGATCTGTTTCATAACGGTAACAGAGCCTTTGACGCTGGTATTGAGGGTTTGTCGGGCGACTTTGAGCTGCGCCTCAAGGGTGGCGACGCTGTTGATCGCGGTATTGAGTGTCGTGAGCGAAGTGGTCACGGCAACGGTTGTCGGGGCGGCGGAGGGCCACTGCGCCCCGACTCCGGTGATGGCGGGCGGAACCATCGTGATCTGGTCGCGCAGCCTCTCCGGGTTGCGCGAGATACGTTCTGACATTGTGTACCGACTCCTTTTGGGTGTGCCGCCGTCTGGAAAAGTGTTGCAGAGTGCGCGGCGTCCTCTCTGACAGCAAGGATTGTCGGCGCACTTTCGGCGTTCCTTTAGGACTGTCGGCAAACGCGGCACAGTCTATACGGCATTCCCCGTCTCGTCTGCACTCTCAAGGTCTCCGCAATACTGTTCCACCATATCAGGGCGATCAATGGACAGCCATAATTGCCGCGCTTCGGCGAGATGCGTTCTTTTCTCCTGTGCGTTTGCCGCCACCTGCGCCAAGTAGTAGCACGTCGCGCCCATCGAGTACGGTTCGGGGATTCGGGCATACAAGGCGAAGGCGGCTTGATAGTGTTCGCGTGCCTCTGCCAGATTTCCCTGCTCTGCCTCCATCTGCCCCAAACT
>CAZPZP010000880.1:0-1844 GCA_964591025.1 uncultured Chthonomonadaceae bacterium | reverse complement strand
AATGAATTCCTCAAGTGCAGGGGGCGTTCCGCCGTGCCGTGCTTCGCACTCTCAAGGCATTGCCCTGTTCCCTCTTGGCTCGTTGTTCTCTTGGTGCTACTGGCAGCGGGATGCGGCGACAAACCCAAGCCGACAGCCGCAAATCCGCCTATGACGCCTGTTTCTGCATCCGAAAGCAAGGGTTTTAACTTTTCCGATGTGACGAAAGATGCGGGCATCACTTTCAAGCACTACAACGGCGCGAAGGGCAAAAAATATATGCCGGAGACCGTCGGCAGCGGCGTGGCGTTTTTGGATTACAATCACGACAACAAACTCGATCTGTTTTTCGTCAATAGCACCGATTGGGATGTCTCCGATGCCAAGCCGCACTATCCTGCGCTGTACCGCAACGACGGCAACGGCAAATTTACCGACGTAACAGCCGCCGCAGGGCTGAACAAAAACGATTATGGGATGGGAGCGACAGTCGGCGACTATAACAACGATGGCTTTCCCGATATTTATCTCACCAATATCGGGGTCAACCGTCTCTATAAAAACAACGGCAACGGCAAATTTACCGATGTCGCACAAGAGGCGGGCGTGCAAGGAATCGCCATTGAGCCGGGCGGCGTGCGCTGGAAATGGAGCAGTAGTGCCGCGTGGTGCGACTTCAACAAAGACGGCATTCCCGATCTGTTTGTATGCAACTATGTGCGCTGGACGCCCAAAACCGATGTCTATTGTACCGTGCGCGGCGGCAACAAAAAGTCGTATTGTGCGCCCCACAATTTCGAGGGAACTCCGGCGGTACTCTATCAGGGACGCAAGGATGGAACATTTGAGGACGTTTCCGAAAAAATGGGCATTGCCAAGAATGTTGGCAAAGGATTTGGCGTCATTGCGGCGGATTTCAATGCCGATGGCTGGACAGATTTGGCGGTGACAAACGATACGTCGCCGAATTTCCTCTATCTCAGTGAAGAGGGCAAGAGATTCAAGGAAGTCGGCATCGAAAACGGCTTTGCGTACCCCGATTATGGACAGCCGAAGGCGGGCATGGGAATCGACTTTGCAGACTTCGAAGGCAAGGGCGTGCCGGGGCTGCTCACCGGAAATTTTGCGCGAGAAGCCCTGTCACTTTATCTCAACGATGGCACGGGCGTTCTCAAAGATGACGCCTATCCGCGAGGTGTGGCGCAGCCAAGTCTGCTGTTTCTAACTTTCGGGCTGTTCTTTTTCGACGCGGATTTGGACGGCTGGGCAGACATTTTCACGGCGAACGGACATATTGACGATTTTGTATCCGAGTCCGATGCGATGATCACCTACAAAGAGCGTTCGCTGTTGTTTCGCAATACGGGCGGGGGGAAATTCGTCGAGGTCGGGGAGAAATCGGGCGCAGCCATCACGCGCAAAGTGGTCGGGCGCGGGTGTGCATGGGGCGATTTCGATGGCGACGGCGATCCCGATATTGCGCTTGTTGCCAACAATGAAGGCGGCTTTTTGTTTCGTAACGATACGGCGCACGGCAATGGTTGGATTGGAATCACATTGCAAGGCACGAAATCCACGCGAGATGGCTGGGGCGCGATTGTGCGCGTAACGGCAGGCGGGCGAACGCAGACCTTCCATAAATACGGCGGAGGCAGTTTCGTTTCGTCGAATCAAGGGGCGTTGTTGATCGGCTTGAACGGTGCAAAGACAGCAGAGACCATCGAAATCGACTGGTTGAGCGGCGAAAAAACACGTTTCCAAAATATCGCGGCGGGTCGCTCGATTACCATTATTGAAGGACAGCAGGAAGTTCGTACCGCAGCGGCGAAGTAACCAACTCACCTCTCGCAGCGGATACTGAAAGT
>CAZPZP010000879.1:0-1859 GCA_964591025.1 uncultured Chthonomonadaceae bacterium | reverse complement strand
CTGTTACCTCAAGGATAGACAAATTATACTCCGTTTCGGGTACGATGAGAGAAATGACGGCACGATTATTCCAATCACTCTCAAGGAGACAATAAAAATGACTCGACGAACAAAGCGTGTGGCTGCCTCAATGGCGGTGTTATCGGTGTGTGGACTGGCGGCATCGGCGCAGTTGGGTGGACTGCTCAAAGGCGGCGGCATCGCGTTTCTGGTGTCCAAGTTCGGCAAAGACATCAACAATGGCATCAACAGCCTTACGCGCACCAAAGGCGTAACGAACACTTATGCGACCAAAGTTGTGCCGATCATCTCGGCGGGACAAGGAACGGAAGTCGGAGCCTGTCAAGTGATGGGACCGACAAAAGATGTTGCGAAGGTTTCTGCCGTCGCGCAAGTCGAAGGCAGTTTGAATGCGATTGGTGTGCGTGTGCGCGTATTGGTTCCCGTGGCGACCAAGAATATCACCAATATCAAGCGCATTCCGGGCGTCGGAATCAGCGGCTTGATTGATGTCAAACTCTGAACTAACCCGCGAAAACGACTTCAAGCCCATCAGTTGCAAACGTATCCCGCAACTGATGGGCGAGTCGCTGCAAGCCGGGAGTTACGGACGCGGCAAACCCAACATCAATGATCGCCGTCGAGAGGCTGTCGGCAATCATGAGATCGTGCAAGGACGTGCCGCCGACAACCACTGCCCCCGCCTCCTGACGATGCGCCGACCACAGCAGACTGTCGCCCGCGCCCATGCCACTCACCACCGCCAAGGAGCGTATCGGCAAACCCGTGCGGTGTAGACACCGTGCTTGGCTGCCCGCTTTGAGTTCAAGAGCATCGTTGACTTGCGCCAAAACTGTCTCCAGCGACACACTCAGCGGCAATTCCCCGATGCGCCCGCGCCCATAATAAATGCCGGGATTTCGCAGCGAATACACATCATACGCGACCTCTTCGTAGGGGTGCGCGTCCAAAACGGCGGCAACCACGCCGCGCAGTTCGCGCTCGGAAACGACCATCTCAAGGCGATCTTCAGTGACCTCTTCCAAATTGCCGATATTGCCAATCGCCGGGTTCGCGCCGTTCAATGGCAGAAACGTGCCGGTTCCTGTACTGCGAAAAGAGCAGTGACTGTAGCGACTAATTTGCCCGATCTGCCCGGCTCCGGCATCGGCGGCGGCATCGCGCACTCTTTCGGTGGCGGCTTTCGGCACAAACACCACGAATTTGAGCAGGTTTTCTGCGTTCGTCGGCAGCAACGTGCCGCTCACCGCCAGACCTAAATGTTCGGCGAGGCTGTCATCAAATCCGCCGGGCGCGGCAGCATATGAATTCGAGAGGGCATACAGCGACACCTGCCGCTGAGTCAAGTGGACGATTTTTGCGCCAATCGGGTCGTCCCAAATCAGAGCGTTGAGCGGTTCATTGAGAAGCGGGGCGGCGACAATCAGCAAGGCAGACTTTCGCGCTGCCGCTGTCGAAATCGCGTGATACGTGGCGAGCGGCGCGAGAACGATAGACTTGAGCGTATTCTGTGCGGAGCCGATCTGCAAGCCGGAGGGAAGGGGCGGGGAAGCAAGCGAGGCGGGCGCGAGATATTCCAGAAATTCGGCAATCTCTCCGACGGTTACGGCACGGCGTCGGCGTCGGCGGGGGTTTTCTTCGATAGGGTCGTTAGGCGGCACGCGGCGTGGGTACTCCTCAAACAAAATGGACGCAAAAAAGCGAATGCCGCTATTATAAGGCATTCGCTCGAATTTGACAAGAGAAAGTTCTCACAAATTTTAGACAGCCACCCCACCCCAGCCCTCCCCTTCCGTAAGGGGAGGGAGATCATAAAAGCCTCCCCTTCCGTAAGGGGA
>CAZPZP010000878.1:0-1865 GCA_964591025.1 uncultured Chthonomonadaceae bacterium | reverse complement strand
GGTCATTTCAGAAGTCCGCTCAATGACGTTCGAGCAATTGAAGCGGAAACTGCCGCAATTAGAACGGCATTTTCTTTAGTATCCGGCGGCGTGACCATCACAGCGCGGGTCGGAGCCGCCGAGAAGGGCGCGGGTTTCGGGGTGGACGCCGATCAGTTGATACGAACTGGCGTGTCCCCACTCCGGCAGTTTTTCGACACGATGCCCGCGCCGCCCCAACTCTGCCAAAACTTCCTCCGAGATTCGTGATTCGATTGCCAATGTTCCACCCTGCGGTTCGTCCGGTGCGCCGACTGCACTCCCATGCTGCCAGCGTACCGCTTCGATAGCCTCTTGAACATTCATCCCGAAATCCACCAGATTGCAAATCACCTGCAAGTTGCTCTGAACCTGCACATCGCCGCCGGGTGTGCCGCCAACCCATGCCAAATTTTCGCCGTGTGTCAGCAAGTAGGCGTTGAGGGTGTGAGCAGTCCGCTTACCGGGCGCAAGAACATTGGGGCTGTTCGGGTCGAGGGAAAAACCGGTCATGCGATTGTTGAACAGAATGCCCGTTCCCTCCGCGACCTCGCCGCAGCCAAAGCCCCAGAACACGCTCTGAATGAAACTCACGGCGTTGCCCTGCTTGTCCGCGACGCAGAAATAAGTGGTATCGTGTTCAACGCTTCCCGCTTCGACGTGCGCGGCGGCGGTTTCCATTGAGATTTGGGCGCGACGTTTGGCAGCATACTCTTTCGAGAGCAGTGTCTCCATCGGCATCTTGATATACGCCGGATCGCCGAGATACGCCGCTCTGTCCGCAAAGGCGAGTTTTTTTGCTTCGGTTTGCAGGTGAATCAAGTCGGCAGAGTTGTGTCCCAATGCCGCCACATCATCGCCTTCGATGAGATTCAGCATTTGGAGCAGAATATGTCCTTGCGAGACGGGCGGCTGACCATGCACGGTATAGCCGCGATAGTCGGTACGAATCGGCTCCGTGATCTCGGTGGTATGCGCGGCGAAGTCGGCTTCGGTCAGCAAGGCTCCGTGTATTCGGGTGTATGCGGCGATACGTGCGGCAATCTCGCCTTCATAAAACGCCTCGCGTCCGCCGTTGGCGATCTGCTCCAAAGTCCACGCTAAATCAGGCTGACGAATGGTGCAGCCCGGCGTCGGCGGTTCAGTGCGTCCGGTCAGGGTCGGCAAAGTCATAGGAAATTTGCTCAGAACAGGCGTCTGCAGCCCGAAATTACGGCAATACCGATACCCCGCCGGAAACCCATTGCGGGCATAATCGAGGGCAGGGGCAAGCAGTTCAGAGATTGGCAGGGTTCCCCAACGCTGGTGCAGAGCGAACCACGCGCTCACCAAGCCCGGAACCGATGCTGCCGACAGACCGCGCAAGGGAATGCCGCCCGCGAAATGTTCGGGTGTTGCAGACTGCGGCGCGGCTCCCGACGCATTCAGCGCGACAGTTTGCCGAGTCGCTGCGTCATACACGATCAGAAACGCATCGCCGCCCAGATGACTGGCATACGGTTCCGTAACGCACAATACTGCCGAAGTCGCAATCGCTGCATCGGCAAAACTTCCGCCCCGTTGCAACGCGCTCAATCCTGCCGAAACTGCGAGCGGCTGTGACGCCGCCACCATGCCGTTTTGTGCCACTACTACGCCCCGATGCTGATTCATGTTGTTCTGTCTCCTTGTTTGAGAGTAACTATTCAGCCTTCGAGAAGGCATGAAACTCTGTGTTCTTTCCAAACGTCTTTCCCATTATGCTGACACGCGACGATTTCCAGACAATAGACCTCTTGCGCCAGTCGGGTATAAGAACGTACCCGACTCAAAAACAGGCGTCCTACGGACGAAATTCCCTCTCCCTA
>CAZPZP010000877.1:0-1869 GCA_964591025.1 uncultured Chthonomonadaceae bacterium | reverse complement strand
GGCAGAGAGCCTAAAGGCTGATTTGAACGAAAATTCCCACAACCCTGAACTGTTAACATCGAATTACTCTCTCCGCACAGAAACTTCAGAATAAGGTATAATAGACTTGCTGATTGTGTTTTTTGTCTCAAACTTACGACTATGTAACGCACCGACACACTTTACCAAACGTGAACAACACACCATTTTCAACTCAAATTGCGGCGTTTCCCTGTCGCCATAACCATACCCCGTTTCTCTCCGATATACCGCGCTGACGATAGCCGCCCCGGAATAGCGGGGCGGAGAATGATTCCTATGTCTCGTCCCGTTGTCGCCGTCGTTGGCAGACCCAACGTCGGCAAATCGACTCTTTTTAATCGCCTCGTCGGCAGACGTGTTGCCATTGTAGAAGACACCCCCGGCATCACCCGCGACCGCCTTTACCATGATGTGGAATGGAACGGAATTCCCTTCACCGTGATCGATACGGGCGGAATCCTGCTCAACGATCTCGACCCGCTCGCCGTGCAAATCAAAGAGCAAGCCGAAGTCGCTATGACCGAAGCCGACGTGATCCTCTTCATTGTGGACGCTGCCAACGGTATGACCGGCACCGATCAGGATTTAGCCAAGGTGCTGCGCGGCAGCAAAAATCCGCTGATGCTTGTCGTCAACAAAGTGGACAACAAACGCATGGAAATGGACGCCGCCGAATTTTACGCGCTCGGCTTGGGCGAGGTTCATTCCATCTCCGCGCTCAACGGTGACGGAGTTGCCGATGTTCTCGATAAGGTCGTCGAACTTTTCCCCCCTGATGCCGCTACTGTCGAAGAGGAAGAAGACAAAATCCGCATTTCCATCATCGGACGCCCCAACGTCGGCAAGTCTTCACTGCTCAACGCCATCACCGGCGAAGACCGTGTCATCGTCAGCCCTATTCCCGGCACGACCCGCGACCCGATTGATACCGATTTCGAGTGGGAAGGGCAAAAATTGGTGTTTGTAGACACGGCGGGCATTCGGCGCAGCGGCAAAGTGCAGGGAACTATCGAGTTCTACATGGTGAATCGCGCTCAAGCGGCTCTGGAACGCAGCGATGTGGGAATGCTCGTCATTGATGCGTCGCAGGGCGTTCTCGATGGCGATAAACGTGTGGCAGGCATGGCGCAGGACGCCGGGCGTGCCTGTATCGTCGTCGTTAACAAGTGGGATTTGGTTGATCCCGGCGTCATCTATGAGAGAGGCAAGCCGCGCAACGCCTCGAAACTCAAGATTGCGGAGTTCACCAAGAAGTTCCGCGATGAGTGTCCGTTTCTCGCGTATGCGCCGCTGGTTTTCGTCTCCGCATTGGAGCGATTCAGTGTGCGCTATGCCATCGAAACCGCCATCACCGCCGCCCAAAACCATGCGTTCCGAATCCCAACCGGTGAACTCAACCGCATCATTCAAGATGCCATCGAACGCCATCCCTACGTAACAAGTGGACGCGCCCTCAAGGTCTATTATGCCACCATGCCGCGTGTCTCGCCGCCGACCATTCTGATGTTCTGCAACGACGCCAATCTCATGCACTTCTCGTATCAACGCTATCTGGAGAACCAAATCCGCCTTAAATACCCATTGGAAGGCACTCCGATTCGGATTCATGTGCGGAAAGTGGAGAACAAAGAGGAAACAGACAAGTGAAACCACTGGAGACTCTCGTGCATTTCCACAGAACTTCTTGTGTTTTGCATTTGGCGTCCGAAGGACGGACGGCAACGGAGTTGTCCCTAGCGGCGGAATGAATTGTTGCTGTCCCAATCTCGTTGCTGCCCTGTGACCGGGGTTTTTAAACCCCCGTCTGCATAGCCTGCGGCTCACCGTCCTTCGGACGGCACAACCTTC
>CAZPZP010000876.1:0-1882 GCA_964591025.1 uncultured Chthonomonadaceae bacterium | reverse complement strand
GTGTTGTCGCCCGGATTGCGTGAACAAATGGCGGCGGCGGCGGTTGCGGCGGGCAAAGCGGCTAACTATGTGGGGGCAGGAACCGTCGAATTTCTTTTTGATGAGCAGCCGGACGGAAATCACAAATTTTACTTTTTGGAGGTCAATACGCGCCTTCAAGTCGAACATCCCGTCTCGGAAATTCTGACGGGAACGGACTTGGTTCAATGGCAGTTCGAGGTCGCTAACGGCAAGCCGCTTCCTCTCACACAAGAGCAAATCCAAGCGTCGGGTCATGTGCTGGAAGCGCGGATATATGCCGAAGATGCGGCGCAGGCATTTCTGCCGTCCGTCGGAGATTTGGCATATTGGAAAGAACCGACGGGCGCGGGAATCCGAGTCGATTCTGGCGTGGAACAAGGCAGTGAAGTCTCGCCCTATTACGATCCGATGCTGGCAAAATTGATTGTGCGCGGACAAAACCGGACTGAATCGCTGCACAAAATGGAGCAGGCACTGCTTGGTTTTCCGGTTTTGGGCGTACAAACCAACGTCGCTTATCTGCTCGCCATTGTCCGGCATCCCGTTTTTCAAGCCGGAACGCTCTCCACGCGCTTTCTCGCCGAACACTTCACGCCCTACACACCCGAAACCGAATTGCCGCCCGAAGTCCTTTTCGCTCTTGCCGCGCACTCTCTCCTGCTCCAAGAGTCACGCCGAAATCCTCAAAAAGCAGAGGAAAATGTCTCGCTCTGGCAAACCGCAGGATCATGGCAAAACGGCTGACTTTGTGCCTGTGCACTTTGGAGACTGCTCACGCCAAGTAAAACCATTAATGCAAAGACGCCTAAGAGTCCATACCCAATCGGGTGCGAATCAAATTGAGGGCAGCCGAGTACGTTTTTGTACCCGGCTGCCCTCAATTTGATTCGCACCCGATCGCTCCTCTGGGAAGGAATTAGGGTGCGGCTTGCTTCATTTGTTCCGACTTGGACGGGGCGGGCTTTTTGAGGGCTTCGGTTTGGCGCATCTTGGTTTTGATCGCTTCGGCTTGGGCAACAGCCTCGTCCGTTACCTTGATGCCCGTATCCCCCATCGGTATTTCGGTGAAGAATTTGTTGTCTATATTATTGTTGGTCGGGTCGTATTTCGGCAATTTCTTCCCGTCCGCTTTTGTCTGCCCCATGCGTTTCTGAACTTCTGCTTGTGCCTTTGCGTCGATCTCTTTCTGTGCGTTCTCTTCCTTTATTTTTTGCTCGTACATCTTTCGCATTTGTTCCTGCTGCTCTTTTTGTTTCTTCGGGTCAGGCGTTGCCGCTGTCGCATTCGGCTTTTCGCCTTCGCCTTTACCATGCACATGCCCCGGCTCACCGTGTCCGGGGTCACCCTGCGGAGCTGCCGTCTCCGTTGTTGCGGAAGCGGGCAGAACAGGGGGCGGAGCCGCAGGAGGAGGCGTCACCGTCCTGCTGACCATAAAGAGTGCGCCGAACATAAGGACGACCAGCGCGATTGTGGAAGGAGGAAAACCCGGTTTCTTCATAAGAATAACTGCCTTTCGATGCAAAAGGGCGGCGGAAATTTCGCTTCTGCCGCAAAATGGAAATAATGCCTCACAATAGTATAATCCGAGTACAAGCCGATGTCAAGCCGTGTGGTGTACAGAAAATACCCGAATTGACGAGAATGCTGCCTTTCAGTAGACTTCTTGCCTAAGTCGGGTAGAGATCACGTACCCGACTCAAAAACAGACGTCCTGCGGACGAAATCCCCATTTGGAGATGATAATCTCTGCATTGGGATTGAGAGTGCGAAGCACGGCACGGCGGAACGCCCCCAGCAGAGAAATTCATTTCGCTGTGTCTGTATGGCGGAACGCCCCCTGCACGAGAAATTCATTTCGCTG
>CAZPZP010000875.1:0-1886 GCA_964591025.1 uncultured Chthonomonadaceae bacterium | reverse complement strand
ATAAGAGTTCGGCTTGACCGCCCGTATCAGGAGTGCGCCCAATGAGGTTGCCGACGAGAGCGAGGAGGCAGACAAATAGCAATCCAACGAAGAAGTTTTTCATAGTGGGGATTTCGCGAGGCTATGGCACAAGGTCTTTGGGTTTGTACACTGTCAAGCCGGGATAGCGCACGAAATCGTCGGCGTTGAACGTGAGAATTGCCGTGATGCCGTGAACATTCATCGCGGCGGCAATGCGGGCGTCGTGGTTTTGCTTGCCTTCCGCGCCATAAGTTTCGACAAGCCGCTCCCACTCTAAAAATATCGCGGGCGTCTCCTCGAAAAGAACGTAAAACTGCCGAAACTGCCCAATTGCTACTTTCGCCTCAGCTTGGCTCATGCCGAGACCGTTGACTGAGAGCGGGCGCGTTGCTACCGCACGAAACTCCACCAAATTCTGCGGCACGACACAGAGAATATCGCCTCTTCGCCCCACTTCTTTGATGGCATCTTTCGCCTCTTGATATTGAGGGTGTTTAGGGTCTGCGTAGCGAAGCAGTATATTGGAATCGCTGAGGACGTAGGACATTAGCCGCGTCCCTCATAAATGCTGTCGCGATCCATCGCCTCATCAGAGAGTAACCCACCTCTGCTTGGTTGGTTATTTCCCCATTCCTCAACTGCCGCGATCCACTCTTCTATTGTCGCGGTTTCATAGAACGGGCGCGGTGTCTCCTCTTTGACTTCTATTTCCTCAACAGTCACTGTGACGCGCCGGTCTGCGAGTTCTTTACCATGTTGCCGCGTGATTTCCGCGAATGTTCCTTCGTAGGTTTGTGTGTGTCCCACAGATTTTTCCTCCCTTTCCCACTTTATTATATCACGGTTTGACGTGCCATATTCTCTATTCTTCCTTCGGCACACGCAATAGGGTTTCAGCTTGAGTATCTACGTTGGAGTGAGCAGGGCGCAACAATTCCTCTTGCCCGCCCGTATTCTCCGACGCCCGCAGTAACGTCTCGCGTGGGTTTTGCTCTTGTTGTCTTTGCTTGATAGCCTGTATACTTTGTCTCGCCGCACCACGAATCTTTTGCGAATATCCAATTCCTTCCACTTTGATCAGAGTAGGAATTTCTCTGACCGTTCCGATATGATCTAACGCTGTCAATATCGCCAACGACTTATCTTCATCAAAAGAGATTTTACTCTCAACCGCATATATCAGAAGCCATTTCCGAAAAATACGGCGATGCTTTTCCTCGAATAAAGGGGCATCTTCTGCTTCCACCAAAGCGAGTTGACGATAAAAATTTGGCTCTATAATCGGGATCGCTTTCGTGAGTATTCCCGTCAGAACTTGGATTTTATAGGGAAGATTACGCGGGTCGTCATTTTCGGCAATCTGTCTTAGCCATGAGACATAACGGGGTTGCATTGGGTCACGTCTGAGCCCCATTCGCAGGAGGATGTAAGCAGCAAGGAATATTCCACTATGAGCCGCGAATGCTGAGAGCGATCCTTTCCAGCCATTTTTTGTATACCCTAAGAGGATAGAATAGACGAAGTAACCACCAAAACACACCCATAACGAGAGACGTTCGATTGGGGAGGGAGTGCGTTTCGTGATAAATGTCCGCTCTCCAAAATCCATGATTTGCGGCAGTATCTCGGTTTTGTTCTCGCTATAGAAGCGTTCCGCCTTCTCTCGTATCTCAGTGTCATGACTGCTGAGGTCGGTGAGAAGTTTATCAATATCGGCGTCGGAGGGTTTCATATGATTGCGTCTCATTTTGGCGAAGATGACTCTTCGCTGACTTCGATTTCGATGGAATACATGGCAGATTTCCTCATGTTTGTTTGACCGATTTTACCATAGATGAGTTGCAGTTATTCTGGCAGGGGCTTGC
>CAZPZP010000874.1:0-1887 GCA_964591025.1 uncultured Chthonomonadaceae bacterium | reverse complement strand
ATCTCTTTGGCGATGTGCAGGGAGTAGTCCCGCGCCCTGAATTTCAGAGTCAATTGGACAAATGGGTTCCTCTGGCACTCTCCATCGCCACCGAGAAAGCGCGTTCTGAACTGATTATCGCGCCGATCTTGCTGGAGTTATGGCGTATGATAGGACACCAGTGTTCAATTCGATGTGGATAAGGAGCAGGGACTCACGGGCTTCTGCGACTATATTCTGACGCGCACGTCCCGCCAACTCTTTGTCGAGGCTCCTGTCATGATGCTGGTCGAAGCCAAAAACGAAGATATGAAGCGCGGCTATGGGTAGTGCCTCGCGGAGATGCTGGCTGTACAGCAGTTCAATGAAGCAGCGGGCAGACCGCTCGCCAAAATCTACGGCGCGGTGACGATTGGTGAACGCTGGAAGTTTTTAGAGTTAGAAGGCACGACAGCGCGGATTGACGCCGCCGATTATTATCTCGACGATCTTGCCAAGATATTTGGGATTCTGCTCTCTGTGATTCGTTCGGCGCAATCGCCAACCGAACCGTGAATTTTTTGCCCACCAAGTGCATTAACGACAAAGAGACCCGAAGAAAAGTTTCAGAATAATCTGTATTCTCGCCGCCGCTTCTCTCACAAAAAAGAGGCAGGAAACGGCGCGGTTCGGGGCGAACTCTACAGCGTGAGGGCGGCGGTGCGTGCCGCATCAACTTACGAGGGAGGAATTACAAAGTTATGGGTGCAATCGAAGGGCGAGCAGTGCTGCTCACGGAACCGGGGAAGCCCGCCGTTTTGGAAGATATTCTGATTGATGAGCCGGGCGCAAACGAAGTGCGAGTCAAATTGACTGCGAGCGGCGTCTGCCATACCGATTTAACCGTGAAGATGCTCAATGGGAACGGCATGAAATTCCCCATTGTTCTAGGACACGAGGGCGCGGGAATTATCGAGGCAGTTGGGGCAAACGTGACGCATCTTGCGGTAGGCGATCCGGTTGTTCTCGCCTATCGTGCGCCTTGCGGTCAGTGTCCTGCCTGCCGCAAAGGTGATCCGCGCCATTGTTACATGGCACTGCGTCCGGGACAGCGTATTCGCCGCGCCAACGGAGGAGAACTCTGTTCGCAAGTCCTGCGTTGCGGCACGTTCGCGACGCATACCGTCGTTCATGCGGCAGCCGCAATCAAGATGCCCAAGGAGATGCCGCTGGAAAAAGCGTGCCTGATCGCGTGCGGGGTCGTAACTGGCGTCGGCGCGACATTCAATACGGTCAAAGTGTTTCCGGGAGCGAGTGTCGCCGTCGTCGGGTGCGGAGGCGTCGGGCTTTCGGTCATACAGGGGGCGAGACTCGCCCATGCCAAACACATTATCGCGGTAGATGTGAATCCTGTCAAACTCGAATGGGCAGAGAAATTCGGGGCGACAGCAACGGTCAATGCCCGCGAAGGCGACCCCGTTGCCACCGTTCGCAACATGATCACCGATGAATGGGCAGGTTACGAGGGCGGCGTGGATTTCGCGTTCGAGGCGACGGGGCGTATGGAGTGCATCGAGCAATGCGTTCGAATGGTGAACTACAACGGAACCGCCGTGACCATCGGATTCCCCGCTTCCACTGATGCCGTGACGCTCAATGTCGGCAATATGGATACCGGGGTCTATTGGAACAAAGTCAACCTCACCGTCTGCCACGCCGGGGATACCCTGCCCTCCACCGACTTCCCGATGCTTGCACAATTCTACCTCGACGGCAAGCTCGATCTCGATTCGATGGTGACCCGTGTCATCGGACTCGGCGATGTGGAAGATGCGTTCCACGAGATGGAGACGGGCAACGTGATCCGCTCGGTAATTCATATGTGAAAGAAGAGGAGAAAGGGAGAAGAGGAGACAAAACTAATTCCGA
>CAZPZP010000873.1:0-1888 GCA_964591025.1 uncultured Chthonomonadaceae bacterium | reverse complement strand
GATTATAGGCGACTCGCATGAGTACGATGCCGATATTGAGCCGTTCGACAAAGAGAAAATTGACCGCCTCGTTTTCTCTTACCTCAATACGTTTCTGGAGACCGAACCGCTGAAAATCGCGTCGCGTTGGCAGGGTTTTTATGTCAAGCACCCGACCAAGCCCTCTCTTATCGAGTCGCCGGAACCAAATGTCACCGTCGTAACGGGAGTGGGCGGAGCCGGAATGACTCTCTCTTTCGGGCTTGCCGAGCAGACAACGCAATCTTCGTCTTGACACTCGCTCCGTCCCGAAAGATAGTAGCATCGCATCGTTTGCAATTCTGGGAGTTAGACTGCTCGATTGTGCTTGCCGCAAGAACAATAAGGGAGTCTCAACACAAAAATCGTTCTGGTGCTGCCTTCTGCGTCCGGCAGGACGCTCGTCCAAAGGACACCGAGACGGGTACTTTCAGTCCCGACAATGCAGTGGAACAGTTTAATGTTTGAGAGTCCCTAACAGGCGAGTATCGTGATGAAAAAACCTGTCCGACCAGAAAGGCGGACAGGCTTTTTTTGTTGATGCGAGGGCGATCAGTCGTTGGCACGGAACGCGAACTGCCGCCCAAGTGACTGGAACCAATATTGCCGCTGCTCCGGCGCGAGGGCTTTCAAGACTGCCTCGCCATATTTCTTGCGAAGGGCGTCCACTTCCCGCTTGGCGACATCGTAACGATTCTGAATTTCCGTCTCGCTTTTCGGGGGAAGCAGTTTGCCTTTCCCCCCGTCTTTGAGCGTAATCTGCCCGGTGTCATCTGTTTTTTGACCTCCGATGCTCCCGATAACGACAGTCTCTTCTCCACTCGTGAAGTTGGCATTTGCCGATGCTTTGGGGGCTTGTCCCAACGCTTTGCCCGTGATCTCGCGCTGTTGCTCGCGATACTCCTGAACCAACTGCCCGATGAAGCCCTGCTGCTCCATCGAGAGTTGGAAAATCTCGTTCATTTTCGGGTCGGAGAGGGCGAGCGGTCCACGCCATCGCCAGTCCAACTGCCGCAAGCGTTCGATTTGCTGCGGGCGCAGAACCTTTTCCAACGCCTCTGCCGTCATCTCCTGCGAACCCCGCATTGTGTCCGCAAGTTTTTGCCCTTGCTCCTTGAGGCTTTCGACGGCTTCTTTTTGAGCGGCTTCTTGTTCAGCCAAGGGCAGATTGGCAATATCCGCCATTTTTTGCTGAATGGCAACAAAAAAATCGTTGCTGCTCAGTTTGGTTTCGTTGTCTTTCTCGCTTTTTTTCTTGGCGGCTTCGAGGGCTTCGCGCTGTTTGGGATCGAGTCCCAGTTCACCGCGCACATCGTTGCGTTTGAGAAGCATCGGCGTCACGGTTTTTGCCGGATCGTTGTCGCGCATCCGGCGTATACTCTCCATCATTTGCTCACCAGCGGGAGCAAATTTACGCTCCGGGGGCTTGCGGGCGTCGTTTTGTCGGATGCCCTTATTGCCGCCTTGTGTATTCGAGTTTTGTTGTTGGGCATTGGCGGCGATGGTCAGGCTGGTCAAAACAGCCAAAGTGATTCCAAAGTGTTTCATCATCGTGTCTTTCTCTCAAGAGCGAGATACTTCCTCGTCTTTTTATCTCTACGAACCAAAAGAGAAGCGAGGAGTTTGTCAGTTACGCGCCCTTTAGACGAATCCACCCGCAAAAAGTTACCCGCTGAAATGCTGCACCGATCACAACTAAGGATGTGATGTGTATCGAGGAAATTGGCGTGCATACAGATATGGCGGAATAAATTCCTCCGCAGGGGGCGTTCCGCCGTGCCGTGCTTTGCACTCAAATCCCAATGCAGAGGTACATACTCTCAAGGCAAGAGAATTTCGTCCGTAGGACGGCTGTTTTTGAGTCGGGTAC
>CAZPZP010000872.1:0-1891 GCA_964591025.1 uncultured Chthonomonadaceae bacterium | reverse complement strand
GGGAGAGGGAATTTCGTCCGTAGGACGGCTGTTTTTGAGTCGGGTACGTTCTTGTGCCCGACCCTTGCAAGAGGTCTATTAGACTCTTTTTCTCGCACTATGGCATAAGGCGAAGCGTGCAGACTATGACGCTTCGCCTCCTCTCTTTCGTCTCGTCGGGCAGGATTGATAAAGAAGTCAGGGGGCAGGGCGAGAATAAGGTTCGATAAAGGTCAAGCCCTGCACATGACGGAAATGGCGTTTGTTGAATGTATAGAGTGTGGCGTTGTGTTCTTTGGCAGTGGCGGCAATGAAGCAGTCCATCGCTCCGATGCCGCAGGAAAGTTTGAGCGGCGCGAGGTCGTTGAGCGCGTGAGCCATTGCTGTCTCGCTCGCCCAAACAATCGGGAAGCCCGTTAGAAACTTTTTGACTTTGCGAAGTTCGGTGCTGTCTTGACAGCCGAGTATCAATTCCATCGCGACAAAGCCGGGAACCGCCAACTCCTCGCCAAGCGCATAGAACCACTCACGCGCTTGCAGGGTTTTTCGCAAAATTTCAATACCAATGTCGGCGTCTATAAAGTTCATGTGGCAAGGTGTCCTTCGCCATCGTGTCCTTCGGCAAGGGCTTGGAACTTTCGGGCGAGGGTCATGCTGTCTTCAGGGCGATCTTGGAAGACACCGAGCGCGTCCACCGCTTCAAGTTCCGCCCATTTTTTCGCGCCCCACGTCTGTGGCTCTTTCGAGATGAGTTCCGGCGTCACGTCGGGCAGGGCGTCTACCCATTCTTCGATTACGCGCTCGACGGGTTGCTGCTTGTGTTGGGCGTAGGCAGTCAAACGGCGTTCGCGTTCGGGCGTCAGTTGCAGTGTCATCATAGAGTGAGGTTCCTTTCTATAATAAAAAAGTGGGCGTGTTCGCCTATTCGGTATTTAGTATATCATACGCTCTCGCTATTCTATTTTTGCTTCGGGGCAAGTCTTGAATTATCCCCCCTGACCGACAATTCTTTCACGCGAAAATTCCCACACTTTGGCGGCAGTCATTATCAGAACAATCGCCCAAAACACCTGCATCCCTAACAACTGCACGCTATTGCCCGTTCCCGTGAAAATCTGCAGCGGGGCAGAAGCCATCGCCGCAAACGGAAGCCACGCGAACACTTCCCCCAACCCGAAGGGCATCAGGGCATAGGGCAGAAAGGCTCCCGTTAGCAGTGTTGCGACGGCATTCCGCAGGTCGGCGAGTATCCAGACGTTGCCGCCCCAAACGATCAGGATCGCCGCGAAGATCGTATCCAGTGCCAGTCCGACGACAACCGCGAGAGCGAGACTCAGGAGGAACAGCAAGCCGCCCAAAACTCCCTGCGCGGGTAGCGGCGAAATTCCCAAGAGCGGACTTAGCAGCAAGAGCGGAACCGTCACCGTCCAAAACCCGACGCGCCACCGACCCCACATCTCCGCCGTGACAATTCCGGCAAGCGGCAGCGGTTGGAGAAAGCGTGTGGTGATTGTGCCGCTCCAGATGAGGTCTTCGATGCCGGTTCGCGCCGTCATCTGCTCGGCAAACACTTCAGCGATCAGCGTATATGTCAACAATGCGGGCAAGGTCATCCCGTTCACGATGGGAATGTTCTTCAGCAAAACACGCCACAGCGACAGCAATATGGCGACTCTGATGAGACGCAGTAGGCTGGTCAGCAAGAAGTGCGGACTGTCACCCATATAACTTTTTGCCGCCATATTCGCCGTGATTCGATATTTGTGCAATGCGGTCATGGTTTCCTTTTGCCTCAAGTGACTGTATCGCACACGATGCGCCGTTTGCTCAATAGACTTCTTGCAAGAGTGTTCGGGTACAGGAACGTACCCGGCTGAAAAACAGGCGTCCTGCGGACGCAAATCCTCTCTTG
>CAZPZP010000871.1:0-1892 GCA_964591025.1 uncultured Chthonomonadaceae bacterium | reverse complement strand
TCCGTCTGAAGAATTTATTCTGCTGTACTCTTACAAGAGGGCTATTAGGTCATTGGTAATATCGGAATTTACCCAACGCCCCAATCACCCAACGACCTAATGACTCAATCACCCAACGACCTAAATTATCCAATGACCCAATTACCCGACGACCTAATGACCTATCTTTCCGAGCGGCGTGCCGCCATCGAAACGGCGATGGATCGCTTTCTGCCGTCCACAACGTCGCGCCCCGAAATTCTCCATGAGGCGATTCGCTACAGCGTGCTGGCTCCCGGCAAACGTCTGCGCCCTACTTTGGTTTTGGCGGCGGCGGAGGCGTTAGGCGGCAGCGCAGATGCGGTGATGCCGACTGCGTGCGCCCTCGAATTTATCCATGTGTTCAGTCTGATTCACGACGATCTGCCCTGTATGGACAATGACGATTATCGGCGCGGACGCCCGACCAATCACAAGGTTTATGGCGATGCGATGGCATTGCTGGCAGGTGACGCACTGCTTGCGCTTGCATTCCAACTTGTTGCCGAGAACGTGGCGACAGTTCCGGCGAATCGGGTTTTGCCCGTTCTGCGGCTTATTGCAGAGGCGTCGGGGACGTGGGGCATGGTGGGAGGGCAGGTTGTGGATATGGAATCGCAGGGGCAAAACGCGATTACACCAGATACCCTGCGTTATATCCACGCCCATAAAACAGGAGCATTGCTAACCGCTTCGGTGCTGTCCGGCGCGATATTGGCGGGAGCCACCAAAGCCCAAGAGAACGCTCTGCGCGAATACGGCGGGCATATCGGACTGGCGTTCCAGATAGCAGACGATATTCTCGACATTACCGGCGATCAGGAGAAAATCGGCAAACCCGTTGGCAGTGACGAGGGCAACGACAAAGCCACTTATCCCAAACTGTTTGGATTGGACGAATCGCGCCGCCGCGCCCATGTCGAGGTAGATGCGGCTTTGCAAACCCTCTCCGGTTTCGACTCGCACGCCGAACCGCTCCGCGCCATCGCCCGCTATATTGTCGAGCGTGATCTGTAGAAAATACTATGCTGTCTGCGCTTTTATGGTTCATCAGCCCCCCTAACCCCCCAAATCTGAAGGGAGCATTATCTCTTGTCTTTCAGGGAGAAGGGAGAGGCGCGTTGAGAAGCCCTGCGATCTCCTTGTCAGGTGATCTCCATAATTACGTACCACGCTGCAAACGAGTGCATCGGCTCCCTCTCCCCCCGACGAAGGAGGAAAAAGGGAAGAGGGGGAACGCCGTGCTGATTCGTTACGGCAAACAGTGGACGATTGTTGTGCCGTGTCCGCCGGAACTCACTTTGCTTCTGCCGCAAAAGCCCGATTCGACCCAGCCTGTTTTGATCTCGGCAATGCTGCAACCCGGCAAAACCCTCGCCGGACGCCTCGACTCCAAGAAGCAGATCACAGTTTTGCTCGATGATGACGATCTGGCTTCGCTCTTGCCCGGAACCGCCACGCTGACTCTTACTCTGCCCGGTTATCACTATCGCGCCTATCCGTTCGAGACTGCCCCGCTCTTCGCCGCTGATCCCGATTTCCGCGCATATGCAGAAGCCCGTTCGCGTCCGCTACCGCTTCCGATGGCGCAAACAGTCGCAGATACCACATGGAACAAGGCGGGACTCGGCACAATCAACGAACTCAAGCCGCCTTCTCTTTTGGGAACAGTCGCTTTTTCGGAACCGGGACGCATCATTGCTGTCGGCAGTCGGTTCGGCAAAGATTTTGTTTCGGTTCCGATGTCGGGGCGCGGCAGGAAATTGTACCTGCGCGTTTTGGCGGAACACGAAAAGGAACAGACCGGACTCGGCAGGATAACGACGGCATATACTGATGGCTCTCATTCTGTCACGCGGCTGAATGCGAGCCGA
>CAZPZP010000870.1:0-1900 GCA_964591025.1 uncultured Chthonomonadaceae bacterium | reverse complement strand
GGGTGCGTCTGAAAGACGCTTGTTTTTTCCAGACGGGGGTTTACACCCCCCGTTGCGAGAGGTGAGTTATGATACCGTGTGTCTACACAAATGCCTACGCAATTTCCCATTTTGGGGGAATGTTCCGAGCAGGAAAGGAAACGCGGCTTTTATCCCCGCCCGCAAGGGAACGGTATTTTCCCTCCGCAGCTTATCAACCCCAAATGAGAGGGACAGTAGGAGCGTTCTCCCTCTGCCCCTCGCTTCCTTTGTATTGTTGGAAAGTTCGCCCAAAGCCGAGGGGATTGTCTCCCCCTCTTTTTCTCCGTGTTCTCCGTGGTTCTTATTTTAGCTCTTGCACACAAAACTGTTCAACATCTTTTCCATGAGGCGTTTGCGGGCTTCATACTGGGCGGAAAATGTCCGCGTACTCACCACATAAGCGCGGTTATCCTTCACAAATACCACCAAAATCGTATGCGTCAGGACATTCGGGTGCGTGCTGGCTTTCCCTGCAAACGTGAACTTGATCGCCGGGTTGCCGCAGATCGTCGTCGGCTCCTCGCCGATATTGATGATCTCGCTGTAACTGCCCGGAATGCTCGTCCGAACTCGCTTGATCAAATCCTCGTTCGTCATATCGCTCGCCGCCATCATCGCCACCGACATTCGTTCGACGCTGTCATCTTCCTTTTGGAAATAGACCAGCGCGTCACTGCCTTCGCCGCTTAGATTTACTGAATCCGTTTTCCAGCCGTTCCGAAACGCCACCCGATACCGCCCCGACTGAAATGTTTTCAGCCATGCCTTTTCCGGCTCCACTTCGATCACAATGGAATACACCGACTTCAACGGCTTCCGAACGACGCTGCCCGTTTTTGGGTCTTTGGTCTCCGCAGTGTACTGGTTTGTAAATGTATAGCGCGTCGTCGTTTTTGGCTTGTCAGTGATGCCGGATTTGCCCGTCACCACCGCGCCCTTGCCAAACCCGCCGCCCGTCACGACAACCTTATCGCCCGTAAAAAACCAGCGTAGTTTGACTGTCTCGCCGGGCGCAATCGGATTTTTATCGCACGTAATTTCATTCGCGGCAAACGCGATCTTGCCGCTCATCAAGCATAAAACACACGTCAGTATCGTCATCAATCGCGAAACCATAGCTCTCTTACTCCTCCAATATCGAAAACTTAACTCTGTTCAATCTTCCATAAACAGCCCGCCCAACGCATCGAATGCCGCTCCGTTTTTTACCAGAATTTCGCCCACGTCCGAATCTTCCTCTTCGTCTTCTGTCGGCTCCGGCGAGTGCAGATACACCGACAGCCCGCCTAAAAACCGTGATGGCGCAACGACTGTGTCGTTCCACGTATCCGGCGTCGAAAGAAACAGCCGGTCACGGGCGCGAGTTGCGATCACATAGGCGATCCGTCGCTCCTCATCAATGTCTTCGGCTTTGCGGTGCGGCAGCAAATCTTCCGCCCAGCCGACGGCGAACACGGTGTCCCACTCCAAACCCTTCGCCGAGTGTCCCGTACACAAAGTTACCTCATCACGTTCGCGGCGTTTGCGGGCGCGTTCCGCCTTGCGCCGCGCCGCCTCGTCCCGCATCTTTTTGATCGCCTTGAGATAATCGGAGACCGTCGGATAGTGTGCCGCCGCCGACTGCATTCTCAATATATTCTGCTGCCGATCATTGTCGCGCTCGTCCTGCTCATCACGCCGCAGCCAGCCGTCGAAATCCGTCACCTGCCGAATAATTCGTACTGCATCGCCCGCGTGTTCGATATGTCCAAGTTTCGCCTCAATGTCCTTGAGTTCCTGTGTGAGAATGCGTAAACCTTTGTGCGTTTTCAGGTCGGGCGCGTGAAAATCCGGCAGAATGTCCCAAATCCGGCGATTGCGAAGATCGGCGAAATTCTTG
>CAZPZP010000869.1:0-1908 GCA_964591025.1 uncultured Chthonomonadaceae bacterium | reverse complement strand
CTTCGGACGCAAGACCTGCGTTACTTCGTTGTCCTGTTCCCTGTTCCCTGAACTCGGAGCCACTGCGATAACCGCCGCCGGATAACTCTACACGGGCGGAACCGCCGTAAATCCTTGCAGAGATTGGAGCAAGGGCAAGCCTGTGCCGGAAATGGTCAAACTGTTGGGCAGGGGCAGATGCCGCTCTTTCTCCTGTGCCGCGATGGAACTCCAACGATACAGAGCGTCATAAACATACCGCCAGCCCTCTCCATATGTTCGGCTTTGTCCGGTTTTTCCATTCCCGCCGGAATCACCATCAGCGACACGCTGTCACGCTGCACGGGAATACCCATCAGACTGGCGAAGAGGGCGGTATAGGCACTGCTCGAAATTTGGAGAAAGAACTGAAAGCGCGTGATGATGGCGGCAGGAAAAGGCAGAGTAAACAGCAATAAGCCGAGCGAACCGCCCGCCGTCCGCAGGGTTTTGACACCGCCCAAAAAGAGAACGGTTCCTGTGAGCAAGCCGAGCAGGGCAAAGGCTTCGAGGAACAGAACTTCTACGCGCTTTGCCAGCGCAAACATCACTGCGGAGAGAAACATCACGCCCAAACCAAATGGGTTGGCGGCATTCCACGAGCGCAAACGGTCACGGCGTTGATAGAGACAATACGCGGCAATCAGGACAAGCAGAGGCGCGTGAGAAAGCGTTGGGTCGGTCTGCCAGAATCGCGCCGTTTCCCAAGCGCAGACGGCGACAACCGGCGCAAGCATCAACACAAGCAGAAACCACTCGCCGCGTGACGGCAGGGCAGAATCCGAAACAGGGACGACGCTTGGAGAGAACGCCGATTTTACGCCGCCCGACTTGATTCCCACGCAATGGTTCCTTCAACAGTGCGCCGCAGTCCCTCTTCCAATGAGACAGTCGGCACAAATCCCAAAATTTCACGCGCACGATCTACTGCGGCGCGTGAGTGCTTGACTTCGCCGTTGCGTGCCGGTTCGAATCGTGGATTCAATGGCTTGCCTGTTGCTTTTGCCAACGCCGCCACCAAATCGAGCAGGGAAGTCTGCTGCCCACCCGCCACGTTGAATACTTCACCGGACGCGCCTTCGGCAGTCGCCGCTTTGAGATTAGCTTCTGCCACATTTTCGACAAAAACAAAGTCGCGGGTTTGCAAGCCGTCGCCGAAGATTGTCGGTTGCTTGCCGTTCATTGCCGCTTTGACGAACGCCGGAACTACCGCCGCATAGCCCGAAGTCACATTCTGGCGCGGACCGAACACGTTGAAATAGCGCAGACTGACGACTTCCAAGCCGAACAACTCTTGAAAATTCTTGCCGTACATCTCGCCGCACGCTTTGCTGACGGCATACGGCGATTGCGGTTTGAGCGGCTGATTCTCTTCCGTCGGTATCTGCTCGGCGTCGCCATAGACCGACGCGGACGACGAAAACACAAACCGCCGCACGCCCGAGTCCCGCGCCGCCGTGAGCATATTCAGCGTTCCAGTGATATTGATCGCGTTATTGAGCGCGGGGTCTTCGACGGAACCAACCACCGAAACCAGAGCCGCCAAATGGAACACCGCGTCTATCCCGTCGCACGCCCTTTGGCACGTCGCCACGTCGCGAATATCGCCTTCGACAAACTCCAACTCTCTGCCGAACGCCGGAAGTTTGGCGCGATCCCCCGACGACAGATCATCGAGAACCCGCACCGCCCAGCCGTCTTCCAGCAATCGCGCCGCCACATGGCTGCCGATAAATCCCGCGCCGCCCGTCACCAGAGCCTTCTTGCTCATCTTGCCTCCTTTTAGTGGGTTGTTAGGTCATCGGGTCATTGGACAATGCAGGAGACAGCGAAAGGAATTGTTACTGTCCAAATCTCGTTGCTGACGGTAAGAGCGGGGGTTTTAAACCC
>CAZPZP010000868.1:0-1911 GCA_964591025.1 uncultured Chthonomonadaceae bacterium | reverse complement strand
CTATCTCTGTTCTCACCCATGGAGTGGAATACACCAAAAAATCGGTGCGTATTCCGTTGCACGAGGGCTGGAATATGGTCGGCGATCCCTATGGATATGCCGTGTCGTTCAATACGGTTCTCGTGGAAGATAAAGCAGGAACGCGCTATACCGCACAAGAAGCCTCGGAGCGGGGAGTCATCCTGCCTTATATTTATCGCTTTGTCGGCGGCGAATATCAGTTCCAAGCCTTGCCCAACGGCGTTCTGGCTCCTTGGGAGGGTCACTGGATTTATGTTGTACCGAAAAGTGGTACACCCAATCCTGCTAAAGTTCTGACCTTGATTGTTCAGCCGGTTCAGGGCGGAACGGTTTCGCGCTCGGCTTCGACCTCGACGGCAAACGTGAGCAATACGCCTCGTGTCAGCGGTTCCGGCAGTTGGGCATTGCGCCTTGAAGCCCGAACGCAGAATCTGGTGGACAGTGCCAACTATATCGGGACAACGACTCGCGCCGCTTCGGATCGCCTCAACAGCGTGCCGAAGCCGCCGAAACCCTCGCCGTATGTTTCGCTGGGTATCAGCAAAGCCGACGCCCCCAACGGCATCGGACTCTATGCTCAAGACCTGCAAACGGCAGGCGGCACAAAAACGTGGGATGTGATCGTCAATACAGATCAAGCCGAATCGGATGTCGTGGTCTCTTGGCCCGAAGTCCGCTCTGTGCCGCGCAATGTACGCCTGACGCTGACCGACAAAGCGACAGGGCAGACAGTGGACTTGCGTCAGCAGTCGTCGTTCCGCTTCAATACGGGACGCGGCGTTGAACCCCGCTCGTTTGTGATCACTGCCAAGCCGTCGGCAATCGCCGGACGCGCTTTGGTAACGAACCTGATGGTCAATCCGGTTCGTGCCGCAAATGGACGCAGTGCGCCGGTCTACGAGATCAATTACTCGCTCAATCAGGATGTTCGCGTCGAAATGTCGATTCTGAGTGCAAGCGGCAAAATGATGGCGACCATTGGGAACACACGCGCCGCAGCTGTCGGCGATAACCGTGCAGTTTGGAACGGGCGCGATAATGGCGGACGTGATCTTCCTGCGGGTCTCTATGTCCTGCAAGTGCGTGCAATTACCGGCGACGGTGAGATGACACGCTCTGTGACATCGTTCCTGATGACACGCTAAATCGAAAACGAGAAGGGAGGCAATACGTTGTCTCTCTTCTTCACTCTCTTTCGGCAATTGTGCCGAAGCCAACAAACCCGCGCTTTACGGCGAAAATGTTGGAATTCGTCCCCCCGAAGCATGACTTGCGTTCGTGTTCGTTGCGGCGCACTCCGGTTGCTGGCTGTCTCTAACAGGGCGAAAACCAGACCGGTGGGGACAGCATGACCCGCGTTCGCATCATGCAGAACGCATCAGACACAGAATCAGGCTTCCCCAGCCGCAAATATCTTCATTTTTAGTCAACAGGGAGGACTACCTCATGGGGTGGCATCGTTCCATCGGAAAACAAGCCGCAGCCCTTGCGTTGGCAAGCATCGGATTGGCTTTGCCGAGCATTTCGGCTCGCGCTCAAACTTATACAAATCTCGCCGGACCCTATCTGACGTTGTCGGTCGGCAACGATGCCGCAGCCGGCGGCTCTATCGGACTCACAGTCAATGGGTCTACACCTGTACGATCTATTTTGCTTCCGGGCGCAGTTCGTCCGGCGAATAACGCCGCGGATCTCGGTAGTCGTATCTATATCCGTGTTGATGGCGGAAGCCAGTCGGCACAAGGACTGGATTATATCTTCGGCGATCTGCAAACGGCTGGCAACGAGACACTCGGCGGCAACGGCGTATGGGTGCAGCCTCCTACTGTTATCGGAAATCAACTGATTGCTCGCTGGCAGACATTGCCAACAACCAGAACTGCTGCGGGT
>CAZPZP010000867.1:0-1918 GCA_964591025.1 uncultured Chthonomonadaceae bacterium | reverse complement strand
TCTGCGCTTGAAAACACCCATGACATCAACGAAGCCGGGAGGTTCGGGAGGGTTATGGAAGGCGGCGATTGGAAGATAGGCTCCGCGCAAAATCTCCAAATTTTCAATCATGGAGGTTGAGACAATGCCGTTGGTGACGGCTTGCGATTTTTCCAAGCGAATGCCGAACAGAATATAATCGGGTTTGCGCTCTTCCAATAAATATCTGCCGACGGGAGTATCGGCTTGCTCATAGCGATCCATGACGCCGGTTTGTTCGTGCTGTGTGCCGGGCAGGTGCGCGATGCCGCTGTCTGCCAATCCACGCACATCGAGAAATTTGATCTGCGGACTGAGGTACGGACAGACGCCCATCTCACTGTAAGCGACAACCGAACCTGCCGGAATGTTTTTGTTCAGATGATCGCTGAGGCGCACAACCTTTTCCAGCATCCAACCTTGCAAGAGAGTGCGCGTATCGGTGGAGAATTTGCGGCTCGCCCACGAATGATAGCCGGGATACCATTTGCCCTCAAAATCGGTTTGCCCCAATAATCCGCACGCAATCAGGACGATACAAGCAAGTGCGGCTACAGGTTCGCCCATTGTCCGTTGTTTGGGTATTTTATCGCGGGAAACTTCTGCACTGGCAAAGAAGCCAAGTAGTGAAAAACCTATGCGTAAACGACTCAGGCGTATTTCGCTAAGTGCTGTAGTGATGTCAGCGAGACCGGCAAAACACAGCACCATTCCCAACACCAAAACCGCCGCCATATACCGCCAACTCGACATCCAATCGCCGCCGGAACGCAGGGTGAAAATGATCTGCATGAGAACGACAAGCGGCACAATCATCGTTCGCCCGCGTTTGATTCGTTCACCGACACTACCGACAATCACTAATAACCACCAGCAAACGCCGATAATCCCGTATAACGCTTTTTCTTCCACTTGGCGGAAGAACGTCCGCAGCAGATAACCAACGCCTTTGAGCAGGGCGTTGCTGAGGTCAATATGTTTGGCATAGAACGTATTCGGCATCCACACGCCATAATACACTTTGCGGAACAGAAACCAGCCGACAACAGGGAGCAGAAATACCATTGCCCATGTTCCAAAACGGGTATTGCTCTTATCGGTTTTGCGCGTGATAAGCAGAACGCCGAGCGCACATAACCCGAACAGCACCGCTTCGGGACGGTTCAGGGCGCACAGGGCGAACAGCAATGCCGACACCGGAAAACGCCGATTTGTTGCCTCGTGTTCGAGAAGGAAATGATAAACTGCGAGCGTCGTAAGGAGCATGGCGAGCATCGTTTCCATGCCGTCAATACTGCTCACCACAAAGGCAGAATGCACCGACAAAACCACAGGCAACCCCGCTTGCGCCCAAACCGGAAGCCCCAAACGCGCCGCCAACTTTGGAGCCAAAACCAGCAAAGCGATCCCGCACGCCACGCCGAGCAGTTTGGTTTTGACCATCAAATCCATACCGAGCGGCAGTTTGATTAGGAACGCACACAGAAACATAAACAGCGGACACGAATAGCCTTCGGCGCGATCCGTCGGCGGGGCGTTGCGATTAAAAACAGCACCAAAACCCTCTGCGACGTTCTGCGAGTAGCGATACGTGATAAAAGCGTCGTCGGGTGTATAGACAAAAATCCGATGCGCGAAAAACAAAAACAGCACAATCGCAATCGCCACCGCGATTTTGATCGGTTTGGCAGCATTCGGAACTGTATCTATCGGGTTTTCGCTTGACGAGAGTTCGGGTGTGGTCATTGGTATTGCGTTCCATTGGGCGAGTATTTCTGTGGGCAAACGCCGCATCCATTATCGGCGATTTTTCTCAGTCAGTATAGCCCGCAAACTCCCTTATCTCTTCACTCTCCTGTCAAATGCCGTAGAGATATAAGAACAAAATTCCCTTGCTTAG
>CAZPZP010000866.1:0-1923 GCA_964591025.1 uncultured Chthonomonadaceae bacterium | reverse complement strand
CCGCTGGGGGCGTTCCGCCGTGCGTCCTTCGGACGCGAAATGCCCTGTTTACGCGCATCACTTTCAATTGGAGATTTCGTCCGCAGGACGTCTGTTTTTTAGCCGGGTACGTTTCTGTACCCGGAATGGTGACACTATGAGACTTTCAGCACTCACTTTGCTTTGCCTTGCGGCGGTGCAGACGGCTTCCACCCAAACGATGGGCAAGCCATTTGCTCTGGCAAAATCGGCGGCAAAGATCACAGTCAGAACTCCCAAAACTTCCGCGCCTAAGCCTGTCGCCGTGCAGATTACGGTGATGGTCAAGGTAAACCCGGAAGTGGCGGGACAGTCGTTCACACTCGGTGAAATCGCGGATATTACGGGCAACGATAAGGCGACCATCAAGCAGTTGAGTCAGCTGCTGATCGGGACTTCTCCCCTGCCCGGTATGACCCGCTTGCTTCGCCCCGGCGATATTACGGTTCGGTTGCGGGGCGCACGGCTGGAAAAGCCGAATATCGAGGTTGTCGCGCCGCCGGAAATGAGCATCGCCCGCGCCAAGTCCGATATTGCCGCAGATGAGATCGTCAAAGCGGCACTGCCGGCTGCCCAAGATCGAATCAAAGAGATGGCGGATACCACCATCGAGCCGATTCCGCTGACAAATTCTGTGCTGCTGCCGAAGGGCAATGTGACCTTTGCAACGGGAGCAGTACGCGGCGAACCGACACTGGGCAAACTCACGGTTCCCGTCGCATTGAAAATTGACGGCAAAATTCAGCAGACGGTGGAAGTTTCGTTCAAGGTCACCCGGCGCACCCGCGTTCTGATCGCTGCACGCACCTTGGAACCGAACGAAATTCTGACGATGGAAGACGTTGCGTTCGCCAAAATCGACTTGCCGAGCGGCTTTGTGCGCCCTGTCAAAACGCTCAGAGAGGCAGTCGGCAAGCGCGTGAAATCGCGAGTGAATGCCGACGCGCCCATCTCACTCAATCTCTTGGAGATGCCGCCCGCCGTCAAATACAATGACCGCGTGACCATCGAATATATCATCGGAGCGGTACGGATTACGGCTCCCGGAATCGTGCGCGGAAGCGGAGCGATTGGCGACACGATTCGGGTTCATGCGCCCGACACGAAGAAAGATTTGGATGCCGTTATTGTCGATTCGCGCACGGTTCGCATTGCCGACTTGGAGCCGACAGCAGAAGCGACACCCGAAATCTCGGAAGAAAGTGACCCAGAACTATGAAAGCAACTTCTCGTAGCAGCGTGACATTTGGATTGAGTATGTTGGCACTTGTTGCCTCCGCGTGGATGGCACGCTCTGACTCGCTGTTCCCAATTAAGGAAGCCAATAAAGCGATCAGGGGCAGCAAAAGTTCCACCATGTCATCGCTGTTTACCGATGCTCGCGCTCACAATGTAGACGATATTTTGTTCGTGACGATTGCCGAAAGCACGACGGCGCAATCCAGTGCCAATACCAAATTCTCACAGGATGAAAACGTCGGTATCTTGAACGGCACAGGGTTGTTCAATCGGCTCTTCAACGGGCTGTCGCTCTCGGCGGGGCAGTCG
The DNA here is from genome assembly GCA_964591025.1 of uncultured Chthonomonadaceae bacterium. Classification (GTDB taxonomy): domain Bacteria; phylum Armatimonadota; class Chthonomonadetes; order Chthonomonadales; family Chthonomonadaceae; genus CAZPZP01. The sequence goes on along the minus strand of CAZPZP010000866.1, from coordinate 357 downwards.
CGAGGTGGCAACGGCGCGGGACAAACAACGCGTACCGGAACCCTCATTACAGCACTTTCCGTGACGGTCAAAGAGGTCTTGGCAAACGGCACGCTCCGTATCGAAGGCTCCCGCAACGTCGCGATCAACAATGAGACTCAGCGCGTTGTCTTTTCGGGCTTAGTTCGCCCCGAAGACATTACCCGCGAAAATACGATTCCGTCTACGCTGGTCGCCGACGCCGCGATCCGCTACGACGGCAAGGGCTTGATCGGCAACACGCAGAAGCCGGGACTTCTCACCCGCATTTTCCGGTATTTGTTCTAAAGCCTTATGCTTTTAGCCCGTTTGCGTCGGGTAGAGATCACGTACCCGGCT
>CAZPZP010000865.1:0-1923 GCA_964591025.1 uncultured Chthonomonadaceae bacterium | reverse complement strand
CTCTCTTAGGGACTCGCGATAAAATAAATCTTCCACTCTCATCGGGCGACTAAAGGCACTGCGACAAAGGCGCGAAGTCCGCCTTCGCGGGCTGGAGGATTTATTTTATCGCGAGTCCCTAAGTGGGTCATTTGTCGTGCTGACCGACATAAATTTAAACACTGCCTCTCTGAAAGTTATGTCGGCATTCAATACAAATGACCCATGAGTAGTCGGTAAGCGTGCCGAAATCCTGCTTAATCGGAGACAACAAAAACTATTTCTAAAAATTTTGTCGCAAAAGCAGGATTCGTCTGGTACGATAAAGAATAGAGAGATGCCGTCATCGTAACATTTGCGGAAAGGAGTATCCGGCTCTTTTCCGCGCTCTAGATCATTGAGGAAACAAATTCGATGAAACACTTCGCAAATCGCCTTCTAGCGGGAACTGGCTTGCTGCTCTTGAGCGGTTGTACCGCGCAAGCACAACTCACCGTCGTGAATGGCACATTCAGTTCAGCGGCTATTGCCTATGAACCCGACGCTGGTCATGCCTACTCACTACAAGCCACACTCGGCGAAACATTCGTCACTGTGGATGCACCGACCAACGCAGGACAGAACCTCGCCTTTGCGGGCTTCTGGGAAACTGGCGTGAAATACTTGTATGACGGCAACGTCAACCTGCGCGGTTATACCGGCTCGCTTGCCGACTATACCACCGTTCCGCTGTCCGTGCGGTTCTGGAATACAGATGGCATTCTCGCCGATACACAAACGGTTTTCCCTGCCGCCAACGGTGCGTTCTCCGTTCGGACATGGACAAATCCGTCCTTTGTCGCGTTTGCCAGTGGCAAGGCTTCGAATTGGCTTCGCCAGCGTACTGCCTTTGTCCTGCCGGGTGATCCGCTCGTGACGCCGATCTTGACCTTCGACCTGCTCAACGGTGACATCAACAACGACAATACGGTAGACATCGGCGACCTGCTCCTTCTGATCAGTTCCTACAATCAGCGCAAGAATACCCCGCCCAACAATCCGAATTACTCGGCGGCAGCAGACCTCAATGCTGACGGCGCGGACGACATCGGCGACCTGCTCATTATCATCAGCAACTACAACAAAATCGGCGGAAACTAATTCCGTTTGGTGAAATTGTCTTTTCCCCTCTTTTTCTTTTACGGAAAAAAGAGGGGATTCTGTTTGTCACATATTTGATTTCCATTCGAGGTTCACTACCGTACACTTTTTTGTCAACCTACTTGTGTCTGTGCATTTATGACTTCACAAACAGGATTTATCCTTATTCTGAGGTTGACGCCTTGATTTTCATCGGAACAAAAGTAGGCTGGCATTCCGAAAAGCCAACGAGAGTGCACTCAGGCTATGCGTAGTCCGAGAAACAAGAAGCCCCTGTGTTCACGCATGGGGTCATCACAAGCCACCAGCCTCAAATTGCGGCGTGGCAGTATTTTGAGAAAGCAATGAGCGAGAGCAGTGGAACAACCCGGAATGAGTCAAGATTCGGCGGTATAGATCGGCTTTACCCAAGTTGCCTTTGTTGTGGCAATGGTTGGAATGATCGTCGGCATCTGTTATTTGCCTGTGGAGATTTGGGTTCGCGGCTATTTGGGAATGGGGCTGTTTTTTGCCGTTAGTTCGACTGTCGTTCTCTCGAAGACGATGCGGGATCAACACGCAGCCAGAAAACTCGTCTATAAACTCAACGAAGTCAAGACCGAACGCATTCTGAAAGAGTTCGACCTCAAATAAATTTCCTTCTCCAAATCGCCGCTCCAAACTTATACAGAGCAGCGATTTTTGTGTTCCGTGGGTGCGAAGCAATTAGAGGGCAACCCGCCACAATGCGTTTGCCCTCTAATTGATTTGCACCCATTTTACGAGAACAGCAAGGAATTTGGTATACGTATGGAGAATTGACCG
>CAZPZP010000864.1:0-1925 GCA_964591025.1 uncultured Chthonomonadaceae bacterium | reverse complement strand
AACACCCAACTGCCCTAACTTTGATTCGCACCTCTTCTATGCAACGGCGGCATCAATCGCGGCAAGCGTCTCGGCAGAGAGTTTCACGCCCGAAGCCCCTGCATTGTCTACGAGTTGTTCCGGCTGACTCGCCCCAATAATTACGCTCGCAACATTGTCCTGCCGCAAGCACCACGCGAGAGCCAACTGCGCCAAACTCAAGCCCAATCCTTCGGCGATGGGAACCAGTTTCTGCACTCTCTCCAGTGTGTTTTGGTCGAGATTACCTTTGTTGAGGAAGTCGTTCTGCTTCGGATCGGCGGCGCGGCTTCCTTCCGGCAAGGGTTGACCGGGCTTATATTTGCCCGTCAGGATTCCCTGCGCCAGCGGTGAAAACACGATCTGCCCGATTCCCTCCTGCTGACACGTCGGTATCACTTCTTTTTCAACTCCGCGCCCCAAAAGGTTATAATAGGGCTGACTGGAAATGAAGCGATCAAAGTTGTGCGCCGCTTGGAATTTGACGGAGTCGCGAATCTGTGTCGCTGTCCACTCGCTGAACCCAAGATACAGTACTTTGCCCTGCGTCACCAAATCGTCGAGGGCGCGCAGAGTCTCCTCAAGCGGCGTATTCGAGTCGTAGCGGTGGCATTGATAGAGATCGATATAATCGGTGCCGAGCCGCTTTAGACTCTGATTGCACTGCTCTATGATATGCTTGCGCGACAAACCTTTATTGTTGGGCATTTGTCCGTCGTTCATCGGGAAAAAGACTTTTGTCGCCAGAACGTAACTGTCACGCGGAAATTTAGCGAGCGATTTGCCGACTACTTCCTCGCTTTTGCCACGTGCATAGACGTTTGCCGTATCGAAGAAGTTGATGCCGAGTTCATACGCCTTGTTGATGCACGCCTCTGCCGTCGCGTTTTCGGTGGAATTGCCATACGTCAGCCACGAGCCGAGACACACTTCGCTGACCATCAGTCCGCTGTGTCCCAATTTCCTGTATTCCATGCTGTTCCTCAATTTTAGATAGATTTTGGGCATATCGCCTCATGGGATTTGGACAAAGGGCAGGGAAATTCCTGCCCTATTCTCCGCGAAGGACGTGAATCGAATTGAGGTAACTGTTCACCCTTGTCGGAATTTGCGCTCGAAAACACCTTGTGGCTCTCTGCTCCACTCTCGAAAGAGAAGGTCAGAGGGCAATTTTGGCAGTTGACTACTACAACCCTCAACAGTTAAAAATTGAGAGTAGTTGTAGGTTTTCCGGGTACAAAAACGTACCCGCCTCAAAAACAGACGTCCTGCGGACGAGCATCTCCAATTTTGCTTCTCCCTTGACAAAGGGAAGAGTTTCATGCCAAAATCATGGCTGAATAGTTACTAAATAAGTACGTAATTAGGTAGTTAGATTTTATGGAGACTGTAGCGATGGGACATGTTTATTCAAGAACCGAGTCAGGACACCCTTCTGATAAGTCAAAAAATTTACTGACGCATGCAAAAGAATCATTTCTGGATATGCCTATGGTTCAAAAATTTGGTGCCTTTGTTGGTCTTACTGCCGTTGTGGGAAGCGGTGCATATGGGGCTGCGCTTTTAAATGGGAGTAGTTCACCTCGGTTGCCTGGATCCTCTTCGGCATCCGCTGGCCTAACTGTCTCTAAAAATGAAAATACTTTCGGCTACACGAATGCTGCATTTGAAAAAATAGGCAACGAGCTTGATAACCCACAGCGTATTTTTAGTCGAGCTGGTTACACACCTTTGTGGACAGCGTCAAAAGCAGAAGCTTCTTCTAGTTTGCCAAAGGGTTTGAGTGTCGTACCTAAGGAGGCACGAGTTTGGGAGCCTTGGTTCAGAAAACATCTAACACAAAAAGGCAATCAGCTTTCTACGGCAGACATGCTAAAAATAAAATGGACTGTAATTCAAACCGTTGC
>CAZPZP010000863.1:0-1929 GCA_964591025.1 uncultured Chthonomonadaceae bacterium | reverse complement strand
CCGCTCTTCTTGCTCGTGAAGGGTTTCATTGCGGTAATAATCCCGCCAAGCAGGACTTCATGCCTATCGGGAAGTTCGCCAAGCCGCCGAATATCTCGGCGACTAAACTCTGCCCGCTCTCCTCGTCCTTCTCCGCATTTGTGGTGCTATTTCGGTGACCTGTGCACCTTCCAGCCATCAACTGTCAACTCGCCGTGGACGCCGCACTCGAACTTGAGGGGTTTCTCAAGTCCGACACGTCGAGGCTGCGGTTTGTTGTTGTAGAGATCGATGTCGGAGACGTTCTTGAGTTTGTTGTTAGAGACAACCGCACCATAGCTTTCCTTGGCACGAAGGAGCGGACGTACTTGCCCTTCACACTCGATAATATTGTCTTTGATCGTGATCGTTTTGAAGTCACATTGGGGATTGAAGCCGAACAATCCCTCCTTGCGCGGTGTGACCGTTTTCCGTGCGCGAATGTGATTGTTGCGAATCTCCAGATTGTCGAACACTTCGTTGATCCAGATGATCCCCAAGCCAGGATTGCTGACAAGGTTGTTGTGGAAACTGGCGGGTCCTTTTGCTGCAACGTCTCCAAAGGCGGAAATCAAGTTTCCATAGTCCTGCTTTGGATCGAAGTCGAACAGGTTATGGTCAATCTCGACGCCATTGCGGACGAACTCGATGGAGTAATTTTTCCGCATCAAATTGTGGTGAATGTGAAAGGTACGTCCGCTCTTGGGAACCGGACCGCCAGCATATTTGGGTATCGAGATCACTCCATCGCAGATGTTGTGATCGATCTCCACATCCTCGTCGTTGTCGAAAGGGAACTCGATTGCGAAGTCTACTCCGATACTGTTATGATGAATGTGGACGCGCTTTCCCTCTCTGCCCTTGATGCCGAAGAAATTTGTTGCCTTATCGGTGCGCGTCCGCACGAAGCGGTTATGGGAGATTTCGCTGTCCTCCGTCCATACCAGAAAGAGTGCGCCCGCAGTGAGACCTCCCTTGACTCCCGGTTTGCCCTTGTCCCAAGTCCCCCCGGCGTCAATGAACTCACAATCGTGAATTTTCGCCCTCTTCAAGCCAAACGTTCGAACGCCAGTCCAGAGCGTCTCTTTGATACGCAGGTGATGAAGGTGGAGGGCAGTGTTTTGCAAACCGAAGATCGCCCCATGGAGTTGTAGACCGCGCAAGGTCAGGTCGGAAATGGTGATGCCATCCGCTTTGTCTTGCAATCGGATGAGATATGCACGTGAGTCCAACCCCTGCATGGTCATTTCGGGGTCAGGGAGCGTTTGCGTGGAAGGCATCCAACCCGCAGTATGGGTAATGATCGTCTTGTCCATCCCTGCGCCCTTGAGCGTCATCCGGGCTTTCGGCTCAAGGGGGGCTTCGATTTCGTACGTGCCGGCAGCGATCTCGATGGTCACTCCCTCAGCCCCATCGCGTACCGCGGCGACGAGTGCGGCGGCACTCTTGACGGGCGGGGCTGCGTTGGAGGAGAGTGATAACGACGCAGAAATGAACAGAACAAGCGCATAGCGGAGGGTTGACATGGTTTTCCTTATAAAGTAGGTTTCATTTGCAATACCTTCGCCAAAATCGAAAACGAGCCTTTTGAGGCGTGAAAAGCCGCGAGTGAGTACCACATTTAGTAGGATTGGCGGTTACTACCTACTAAATGTGGACGCAGAACTGCTCGAAAAACGTCATTCCAAATTTTGGCGAAGGTATTGCATTTGGAGGCTCAATTTTATCTTATCACACCTTCGCTTAAAGTACAACCTGATGCAGGAAAATTTCTTCTCGCCCTCGAAAATTTTCTCAACAAATGTCGTCGCCCAAGAAGCCGCCGGTTCCCATCAATCTCACTCTCAAGGGACACCGAACGACGTCAATCTTCTGCACTGGAAAGCCAATGGCAATCGAAGCGGGGCGATG
>CAZPZP010000862.1:0-1937 GCA_964591025.1 uncultured Chthonomonadaceae bacterium | reverse complement strand
CTCTGTCCGAAGGATTATCCACTGCGTATGCTAACCTTTGCTGAACTCTACCTCAACCCCCTCTCCTCCGACGAAGGAGGGAACAAGGAGAGGGGTCGGGGGTGAGGTTATGTAAATTACTGTACCCTATTTGGGGCGGTTTCCTGTGGATTTTGTGGCGTTGATCAGAGTTCCGGCGGCGTCGTCGCCGCTCAAATCCCAGAACATCACGCCGCCTAAGCCTCCGGCTTTGGTGCGAGCATACTGTGCTTTCATTCTCACAGTTCGTGCATCGTCGAAACCCCAGAAAATTCCCGTTTCGGCGGAATATCGCCAGACGGTGATCGTCTTTGCATCGTAAAATTCGCGTCCATTGAAATTCTTGAGAACGTGATAATCGTCAATTCCTGCCTCATACGTTCCTTTGGCGGCACTGGTTGCGGCTTGACCGAAACCGTTTTCACTCAGAGTCACGCCCTGCCAGCCGCGCCCATAAAATGGAATACCGAGAACGATGTTTGTGGCAGGAAAGCCTCTGGCAATCAACGCCATGACTGCGGCATTGGCATTGAGTTTGCGGGCGTCTCCCGTCTCCGATTCTGCGGGCAGCAGGGGCGCATGATGCCCCGTTACCTTTTCCCAAGCCCCGTGCAGATCATACGCCATGAGATTGACATAGTCCACAAGAGGCGCAATTTGCTTCCATTCGATTTTCGCAATGGCACTCGGAAATGCAGGGGCAGCAATGGAAAGCCGATACTGTCTGCCGTCCTTTTTGCCCTGTGCGTCCATCTGCTGGCGCAGTTCCGTCAGCAGAAGCGTGAAATTGCGCGTATCTTCGGGTTTGCCCGCAACGCCTTCCGTGCCGCCCGGATATTCCCAATCGAGATCGATGCCATCGAACAATCCGGCGAGAGTGCGCCCGTTTCCGACCTTGCCCGCAAGAAACATTTCGACGCACGAATCGGCAAATTTCCGGCGTCCCTCTGTCGTAGATGCTAATTCGGAAAACGGCGCAGAGCCAGTCGCACCGCCAATGGAAATCATCAATTGCAGATGCGGAAACTTCGCTTTGAGTTTGCGAAACTGCCCGAACAGCCCGCGAACTGCTTGCGGTGCTGGGTCGGTATCCGCCTTGCCATCAACGCTCTCTTGCGCCGTGAACGGCTTGTCTATCGCCGCCCACTTATCCACAATGAACACGCGCCCGTTTTCGATTTTGGCGAACGCATAATTGATCGTCCCCAACTGTTGCGCCGCGCCATTCGTTACGAGATTTTTGGGAAAGAACTTGCGGTCAAAAATGCTCCATTCCGTAAAATAGCCAATCTTGCGGAATGGAAGAGGGCGAATTTCCGGCTTGGAAGCAGATTGTGCGAACAGAGCGATAAGACAAGAAATGGGCAAAATCATCATTGAGTCTCTCCGTTTATGGACGGGCATCCCGTAATGAAGGCAAAGCGTTAATAACTCACGTTACGCGGTGGAATGAATTCCCCGCTCATGAGTACGCAACGTCCGCCTTCGCGGACAAATCCACAAGGAGGCGGTTGTCCCTGTAGAGGGACATTGCGTTTTCCGAAGCGGGGAATTCATTCCACCGCAGGGAGTGCGTAAGGGGAGTTAATAAGGGACTCGCGATAAAATAAATCTTCCAGCCCGCGAAGTTCCACCTTCGCGTCTTTGTAGCAGTGACTTTAGTCGTCAGGGGAGAGTGGAAGACGCATTTTTTCGTAAGTCCCTAAGCCATTCCGTCAAGGTTCGGACTTCGATCCAGTTCGCTGCCCAGTCTCGGTCTTGTTTTTCTGGTGTAAGTTGATAATCGGCGATGGTGCGCCACTCTTTCAAGTCGCCGAGACGATTTGCGATACTCTCTTTATGCAAGCGACGGACAGCACGAATGACGCCCAAATGACGCAGTTTTTGCCGCTGCGTTTGGCGCGATAGAGGGCTTCGTC
>CAZPZP010000861.1:0-1937 GCA_964591025.1 uncultured Chthonomonadaceae bacterium | reverse complement strand
CGAAGTTTTATAATTTTGTGTTGGATAAAGCCGCATAAGTTTTATCCGAGCGTCAGCGGCAGTGAACTGCCAGCGGACTGTATGCGGTGTCGTGTTTCTGTGTTGCTCCCGACACGGTTGTTTTAAGCAAAGTCGGTGTGAAGAACAATGCCAGCCCACCAAGAATCAGGATTGCGAGATAAATGATGGTTTGATGAGAATGGGGAAGTGCCTTGACGTTGTCAAGGTATTGGCAAAAAACGTAGGTCAAAGAAGGACGTGCAGGACGTTCATCCTGCTTGCAAACAATGTCTGTTTTGGAAGGCATTATCATTTTCCCGAATCAGACAGAGTCTTACTTCTGTCAGTTCTAATGAGAATTGTTGGATGATTGCTTCCTCCAAAATAACACAGTAAAGCCAGACAAAATACGAGCCGACAAATATCTACAGTAGTAGTGTGGACTATAAAAACGGGCGGCGCGAATGTATAAAGAGGGTGCAGATGTATGGGAGTGATGCCCCCACCGTCGGGGCAACGGATTTGCTCTCCTTTTCTCCTCTTCTGCGTTACGGAATCAGAATGTAGGAGTTGCCGGGCAGACGATGAACGCAGCCGAAGATTTCAAGCATTGTGAGTTCGGGAGCGATGACCGGAGCGGCGAGCGAGGTGGATCGCACAATCTGATCGAAATGGATTGGGATCAGGGAAAGGCACGCGACAATAATCCGCTGAGTTTCCGTGAGGGTTTGGAGTTTGGCGGGGCTGAGGGTTGAAGGCGATGGCGCGGAACTGGAATCTTCGATAGGCAATTCGAGGATGTGCTGTTTCGGGGCTTTGGGAGGCAGGGCGAGCAGATTCAATTCGCGCAGAATGTCTTCGGTTTCCGCGATCAGAGCCGCGCCCTCTTTGATCAACTGGTTACAGCCCGAACTTGAAGGGCGGTCTATATTGCCCGGAACTGCCATGACCGGACGCCCTTGCTCGGCGGCAAACCGCGCTGTGATCAACGCACCGCTGGTTTTGTTTGCCTCGATAACAAGAGTGCCTTCCGCAAGACCGCTGATAATGCGATTGCGTCCCGGAAAACGCCATGCTTCAGGTTGTGCGCCGAGCGGGTATTCCGAGATGATCGCTCCGTTCTGCACGATTTTCTCGAATAACGCCTCGTTTTGGCGCGGATAAACAACGTCCAACCCACACCCGATGACCGCAATCGTGCGTCCTCCTGCCGACAACGCGCCCTGATGCGCGGCAGTGTCTATTCCCGTCGCGCCGCCGCTCACTATCGTTAAACCATGCTCTGTCAGTTCGCGGGCGAATTTCTCCGCCATCGCTTTGCCGTAAGGGGTGGCTGTACGGGAACCGACCATACCGATACTGAGCGCGTCGCTCCGGTGCAGTGTGCCGCGAAAAAACAGCAGTGACGGGGGATCAGGGATTTCGCGCAGGGCTTCGGGATAGACGGGATCATTCAGCAGGAGAATTCGAACGCCATTCGTCTCGAACCACTCCTTGTGTTTTGCGGTCACGCGATAGTTGGGATCACGCAGACGTTCCGCGACGGTTTTGGTCATGCGGGGAATAGCATCAAGCTGCTCATTGGACGCATGGAGAACACGGCGCGGGTCGAACGCGAATTCCTGCAAGAGTGCCGACAGCATTTTGCTGGACATCGGCACATTGGCGAGATGCAAAAAAGCGTCGAGGAGATCGCCGGTCGGCTGATTGGGTTGGAGAAAAGGCGAGTCGTTCATGAGAAAACAAAGAGAAGCCGGATACGTTTCTGTATCCGGCACAACAAGCGTTCAATAGGTATGGTTTTTGCGTCCGAAGGACACCGAGTCGGGTACTTTCAGTACCCGCCGATACAATCAGAGAATCAAAGATCATCAACCCCGTTCTCATTAGACCTCTTGCAAGAGTCGGGTACAAGAACGTACCCGACTCAAAAACAG
>CAZPZP010000860.1:0-1942 GCA_964591025.1 uncultured Chthonomonadaceae bacterium | reverse complement strand
TCGCTTTCCGCTCATCTTTCCGAGACAGGAGTATCTGTTGTATGCCTCTGATCGAAGTTGCATTCACCAAGAACCGCAGGTCAAAATCTATACTTATACTATCGTAACCAGAGGAGACAATGCCGTATGAGCGGAACCATCTATACCCAAGTCAACTACACCCTTGGGCTGCTCACCCAAAAAATCGAACTGGGAGAAATTGCTCTGCCAGATATCCAACGTCCTTTTGTTTGGCAAAACGCCAAAGTACGCGATCTCTTTGACTCCATGTACAAAGGCTTTCCCGTTGGGTATCTACTCTTTTGGGCGAGCGGCGGTGACGAGCATACCAAAGCCATCGGTGCAGACAGTAAGCAGGTCATCCCAAGTCGGCTCATCGTAGATGGGCAGCAACGGCTTACATCTCTGTTTGCTGTGCTTAAAGGAATTGCCGTTGTTCGAGAAAATTACAGTGTTGAGCGCATTCAGATCGCTTTTCGCCCCGCTGACGGCACTTTCGATGTTGCGGATGCCGCCATCAAACGCGATCCCGAATACCTCCCTGATATTACCGAATTATGGACATCGGGCAAAGGCACATTTCCCTTTATTAACGCTTTTATGACTCAATTGCAGAGGCATCGTACTGTGACGATTGAAGAACAGTCCACAATCGCTGACGCGATTGGACGCCTTTATAATCTTATCAATTATCCCTTTATTGCCCTCGAACTCGCTTCTCACGTGACGGAGGAGCAAGTCGCCGATGTGTTCGTTCGTATCAACAGCAAGGGAGCCACGCTCAACCAAGCGGACTTTATTCTTACGCTGATGTCCGTATTTTCCGACGATGGGCGCAAAGAGCTGGAAACCTTTTGCCGAGACGCCCGCACTTTGTCGCAAAGCGGCAACCCTTCACCCTTCAATCATTACCTCAAACCTGCCCCTGACCAGCTTTTGCGCGTCAGTGTCGGGCTGGCATTTCGCCGCGCCCGTCTCGAACACGTCTATAATGTTCTGCGCGGCAAAGATATGGAAACCGGAATCTTCTCGGCAGAGAAACGTATGGAGCAGTTCGCCGCATTGAGACAAGCGCAAGCCGATGTGCTGAACCTTACTCACTGGCACGACTTTATGAAGTGTCTGCTGCGGGCAGGCTATCAGCGTGAATCGATGATCACCTCTGCCAATGCGCTTCTCTATGCCTACACCTTGTTTCTCATTGGTAAACGTGACTTCGGCGTTCCGCATACAGATTTGCGGCGCATTATCGCCCGCTGGTTTTTTCTTTCCGCGCTGACAGGGCGTTACTCCAACTCTCCCGAAGGCAAAATGGCAGAAGACCTTAACCGCCTTTCTTCTGTGAGAGATACGGCAGGATTTATTGCCCTGCTCGACGGCATTATTGCCGATACCGCCACCGCCGATTATTGGAATATCGCCTTGCCGAATGAACTGGCAACTTCCTCTGCACGCAGCCCGTCGCTGTCTGCCTACTATGCTGCGCTCAATCTGCTCGATGCTAAAGTTCTATTCTCCGACCTCAGAGTGGCACAGCTACTTGATCCCACGACTCAAAGTCACCGCTCGGCTTTAGAACGGCATCATCTGTTTCCCAAAAAGTATTTGGCGCAGCAGGGCATCACCGAAACTCGCGACATCAACCAGATAGCGAATTTCGCTCTTGTCGAATGGGCAGATAATACTGCCATCTCTGCGACCTCGCCCGCAGTCTATTTCCCTAAATATGCCGATAAATATACAGCACACGAATGGGAACAGATGCGCTTCTATCACGCGCTCCCTGAAGGCTGGGAAACGATGGATTATGCCGAATTTCTCCCTGAACGCCGCAAATTGATGGCAGCCGTTATTCGCACCGGTTTCGAGCGTTTGACGTAAAAACAGGAGTCAATGCGAAATTTCGGGAATGAGAAGCCGCCATAATAGGCTCGGATGCAGA
>CAZPZP010000859.1:0-1950 GCA_964591025.1 uncultured Chthonomonadaceae bacterium | reverse complement strand
TCATCGGCTCCTTGCCCCAAGGCATTCACCAGAGGCCCTCCACAACTTTGACCAATCACCTAACCGCTTGAAAATGACCTTCTCGATAAGATACTCCACACGTCCAATGTCGCCCCATCCCGAAAGACAAAGCAACAGAAAACGCAAGAACACTTCTCTCAAAACATCTCAAACAATCGGACAATTCGCAACTGCTATGGTATGACCGGTTCCAAACCTCAAACATCCCAACGGTTTCTTAATGTGCAGATTGCTCGCATCCCTCTCGACTTCGTAGAAAGACCGAAAAGCCTTACTCACTTGCTCAAGAAATTGCAGAACTTGTGACACACTACATTTCCCATTTCCAATTCTAAAACAAACCACATCGCCCGCACTTCGGAGACGGGCTAACCCGTTCCTCACTGCAAGCCATGCGTCGCTTGAGTTTTGACAACACTATTCAAATTTGAAAGAACGTCTTTGGCAGGGTAATCGTTGTTACCACTGCTCTCCCGCATCCGAACATCTTTCGTCATTCATCGGCGGGGCTTCTTAATATACACCCGCTTGCGCCGATTGTCAAGGACGATTTCAGAATTCTTTTGCGGATTTTTGGTGGAGGCTAACGGACTCGAACCGTTGACATCCTGCTTGCAAAGCAGGCGCTCTACCAACTGAGCTAAGCCCCCAAGCCATGGGCCTGCTTGGACTCGAACCAAGGACCTTTCGGTTATCAGCCGAATGCTCTAACCAACTGAGCTACAAGCCCGAAACCTGAATAATATACTCTGACGGCGGCGCGAAGTCAAGGGCGATTCTCAAAAAGAGGGAAAAGAGGGCAAGTCGGGAGATTGAATTATTGTGGGACTGTCGCAGGAGGCGGCAATTCGATGACGCTCTTGATTTTGGCGGCTTTGCGGAGTTCAATGATCAATTCCGGTTGTTTGGCATTGATCACGGTTTGCCAGCCTTGTTTGCGTTCCTCCGCTGTGATCGTATCGCTCGCCTTCTCTAACTGGAACACATACCAACCATTTGCGGCACGAATCGGAGCAGAAATCTCACCGGGTTTTAGCGCGAAAATCGCCGATTCGAGGGCGGGCGTTCCTGTTCCGCGCAGCATTGCCCCGCGACTGCCGCCCGTCTCCTTAGTCGTATTCTCATTCTTATCGCGTGCGGCTTGCTCAAGAAGTTTGCCGCTCTTCACCTCAGCAAGCCACGTTTCGAGGCGGGATTTGGCGGCTTTGGCATTGAGTTCTGTCTCTTCCAGCGTTGCACCAGCGGCATACGCGGCAAAAAGTTCGCGAGTGACAATCCAATCGCCCTTCGCTATCGGATGCCCGTTGCGCTTGGCGATTTTCTTCTCCAGAAGGCGTTCAACTTGTAGCCGGAATACCATATCTTTCTCGAAAATATCACGAGGCACATTGAACTCCTGCAACAAGGCATCGTCGCTGAGAGTCGAACCGCCCTGTTTGCGGACAGTGTCGAGCATTTCATGTCCCAACGCTTGCGCCTGTTTTTGCGTGACCGTGATTTTCTGCCGCTGCGCCACAATCCCCACCAATTTGTTCGTGATAAGATTGGAAAGAATACTGGCATATGCCGTCGGATCGCCGCCGTAAAGTTTCTGAAAAAGGACGGTATTGGTCACGCTATAACTGCCCAATGCACCCTTGTCGCGTTTCCAAAGGCTGGCAAGAAGATCACCAAGCACGATTTTCGTTTTCGGGTCAGTTTGGAGCCAAAAATACGTCAGTTCACGCCGCGTGATCGGCTGTCCTTCGACAGTGGCGACAACATCCGTGTTTTTCATCGGGGGAAGTTTGACAGGTTGCGGCGTCTGCGCGAAGGTCGGCAGAGCCAAAGCGAGAAAAAAAAGGAACTGTGGAATAGGTTTCATGAAATTTCCCTAAGAGCATATTGAAAAAGTCTTTGCTTACTAAACTCTCAACCAGTGCTGAATGG
>CAZPZP010000858.1:0-1960 GCA_964591025.1 uncultured Chthonomonadaceae bacterium | reverse complement strand
ATTTATCTGATTTGTCTATAAGACGGTGCGGGTTCCCGTGCAGTTGGATTTGCAGCGACTGACGGGCAAAGATGCTCCGTTCAGAATGGGCAAATCGCTCTGGCTACCGCTCGCCGCAAACGCGGCGTGCAGGTACAGAAAAACCCTCGTTCTGGTATCTTCGAGTTGACCTACAAAGGCAAAACCGTTGCTCTCGGTTTGTATGCCAACGCGCTGACCGTAGGCGAGAAAACCGTCAAGGCGGAAACCGCGCTCTTTGTTGAGACCGAGAATGACGGTGTGCCGCTCGAACCCATTGCCGCTGCGCTGGAAATGCGCTTGATCAAATTGGTGCAAGCAGGAAAATAAAATCAATCAGTCTTCTTCTTTGCCGAGGGCGGCGGGAGGCGTGGCGCGACCCACGGTACTGAGGAGGGCGATCAGGGTCATCACATAGGGCAAGGTATCGAGAAGAATGGGGCTTGTCCATTCCACGCCGAGAAAATTCAGTTTCCAGCCGAATATCTGCATTTGACTCTGAAGAGAAAAGAAGAAGCCGAAGAATAACGCGCCGAGGGTTGCGCCAAGCGGATTCCATCTGCCAAAAATGACCGCTGCCAGTGCGACATACCCTTTGCCGGAAGACATTCCCGTTGAGAATGTTCGGGCGTCGCCCATAGACAGATATGCCCCCGCCAACGCCGCCAATATCCCGGACAGAGTGACAGCGGCATAGCGGGGCAGGGCAGAGGAGATGCCGGTCATGCGTGCGCTTTCGGGATTTTCACCGACTGCTCGCAGACGCAAGCCGAAGGTTGTACGGTTGAGAAGAAAGAGAACGGCGAACGGCATGATGCACGCCAAAATCAAGAAAACCTGCTTGTCGATTCCGGGAATGTTCAAGCCAGTTGCGAAGAATTTGAGGTTGAGATAGCGGGTCGCGCCGATGACGAGAAGCGTGATGCCGAGACCGCTGACGACGTGATTCATCTTGGCTTTTTGGGTCAGAAAGGCGTGCAGAAAGCCGAGTGCCGCCCCGACAATTAGAACCGCAATCATCCCCGTTGTGGACGACTGCTGCCCGAATGCCGCTCCCGCGAACGCCCCCGCCAATATCAGCCCTTCCAGCGCGATATTGACGACTCCGGCACGCTCCGAAAGCACGCCGCCCATCGCGGCAAGAATCAGCGGCGTGGCATTGGAGAGAGTCGCCATCAGCAGGGCAGCAACCCAAGAAGAGGAGTTAGAAGGGTTCATCATCGAGCCTCCTCTCATCGTCGAGCAGGGCGGCAACAAGAACACTCTGCTTCGGCTTGAAGGTGCGAATGCCGATAAATAGAATCACGATGGCTTGCACAATTCCGGCAATGGATTCGGGAACCTGTGTCTGGAGCTGCATGAAATTCGCGCCGCTGGCGAGTGCGCCGAAAAAGAACGCCGCGAGCGTGATGCCGCCGTTCAATCCTCCCAGCAGGGCGACTGCAATGGCGTCGAAACCGTAGTTCGCGCTGACGCTCGGCATAAATCGGTGATGGATCGCCATGACCTCGATGGCTCCTGCAATGCCCGCCAACGCTCCCGCCATAGCCATCGTCCTGATGACAGTTTTTTCGACGGCGATCCCATTGGTGCGTGCCGCGTCGGCTCCCAACCCGACAGCGCGTATCTCATAACCCAAAGCGGCGCGGCGGAAAAGAAATGTTATCGCGATTGCGGCGATGAGTGCGACGGCTAACCCGGCGGTCAGATTGGCTCCGGGAACCAGTGGCGCGAGCCACGCCGATTTCGCGATGGGAGCGGTTTGCGCCGCCATTTTGCCGGGTGTCGGGTCTTTGAGATTGTGCGTGACGAGATAAGTCGCGAGGTTAATGGCGATAAAGTTGAGCATAATCGTCGAGATTACTTCATGTACGCCGCGTGCCGCCTTCATAATACCGGGAATCGCCCCCCAAATCGCGCCGCCAACCGCCCCCGCAAAAAA
>CAZPZP010000857.1:0-1963 GCA_964591025.1 uncultured Chthonomonadaceae bacterium | reverse complement strand
ATTGAAAGTCCCTAACTGGAATCTCCCCTCTCCTAATGAGGAACGAATGGTCAGGAGAGGGGTTGGGGGTGAGGTTATGGCGTTCGCGCTGTCAGCGTCACTTTGAGGACAAGGGTTTCGGTTCCGCGCTTCACGGTAACATCGAGCGTATCGCCGGGTTTATATTTGCCTAACGTCGCCGCGTAATCTTGAATGTTGGTGATGCGCGTCTCGCCGAATTTGGTGATAATGTCGCCGCCTTTGAGACCCGCTTTTTCTGCCGGACTGCCTTCGCGCACGCCGTCGAGCAAGACGCCTTCGACTTCGGACGTATAGTTCGGGATACTGCCAAAATACGCACCGGAACTGCGAACAGGTGCGTTGCCCTGCGTGGTTGCAACCTTCTGGTAGGTGGGAGGCTTGGGCGTGTTGGCAGTCCAATCGAGGCAGTCGGCGACCATCCCCAAGATTTTCGCCTGACCCTCATAATTGATTTTGTCGGCGGTATCGCTGGGGCGGTGATAATCGGCGTGAATGCCCGTGAAGAAGAACAAAACCGGGACGTTTGCGACATAAAACGACTGATGATCACTGCCGCCAAACCCGCCTTCGTTGCGCGATAGGGAGAAATTCGCCGTGCGATTGGCTTCGTTGAGGAGCATATCCCATTCCGTTGCCGTGCCGCTTCCGATGACCGTGAGTTTGTTGTCTTTTAGTCGCCCGATCATATCCATATTGATCATCGCGACAGTTTTATCTATCGGCACGAGCGGGTTCGCGACATAGTGCGCCGAGCCGAGCAAGCCCAATTCCTCGCCGCTGTAACACATAAACAAAATCGAACGCTTGGGGCGGGTTGTGGCGTTGGCGAACTGTGCCGCAAGTTGCAGGACGCCGGAAGTTCCCGAAGCGTTGTCGTCCGCGCCGTAATGGATGGCGGGTTTGCCGGAGTTGTCGAGCGAGTGTGAGCCGCCGTTACCGAGGTGATCCATGTGCGCCCCGACGACGACATATTGATTCTTCAATATCGGATCGCTGCCCTCCAGCAAACCGATGACGTTGGCGGAAACACGCTCAAATTTCTGCACATCAGCGACCAATTTCACCTTTGCAGACAACGGCATTCCCGCCATTTTGCCCGCGTCAAGTTCCGACTGTACCGCTGACAACTCTTTGCCGCCGGATTTCAGCCAGAGATTAGCCGCTGTCGCTCGAACTTGTAAGACAGGGATTCCGACATTGGCTTTGTTGTCCACTCGCGATGCCGGAACTGTTCCGCTCTCAGGCATAATCACTATCGCCGCCACCGCTCCTGCTTCTCGCGCCGCCAACGCCTTCCTATACACATCAGATGCGCCAAACAAAGGGCTGTTCAAGTCGTTTTTGGGACTGCCGGAGAGGAATAACGCGACTTTGCCCTTCATATCCAAGCCCGCATAGGAGTCGTAATTCTGCGACTTGTCCTGAATGCCGTAGCCGACGAAAACGAGGTCGCCATCTGCCTTTCCACTGCCCGATATGAGGGACGGCTCGAACTCCAACGTCGGGCGATAGACGATACGTTTGTCGCTATACGAGGCTTCAAGGCGGCTGTTTCTGCCCGCGACGCGCCCCGCCGTGAAGGTGAATGGCTGAAAATAGCCCTTACCGTCGAGCCGCGCTTTGGTATCGCCCTGCCTTGTTGTGCCGAGCGGTTTCAAGCCCGAACTGGCGAAGTTTTTGGCGATATACTGCGCCGCAAGTTCGTTGCCTTTCTCGCCACTGCCGCGCCCGCGCAGTTCATCGGAGGCGAGATAACTGACTTGTTCGCGGATACGCCCCGCATCGAACCGCGCCTTCTTTTCTTCCGCCCGAACGCCCGATATGCTGAACGGGACGAGCAAGGCAAGGGCGAGTAGGGGCTTTGCAAGCGTGTATATGGTATTTTGTTTCATCAAATGCTCCTTGTAAACTTCACGATGAACCGGGTACAAGAACGTACCCG
>CAZPZP010000856.1:0-1968 GCA_964591025.1 uncultured Chthonomonadaceae bacterium | reverse complement strand
TGCTTGTCTAACTCCTTGAACGGAATCGTCACGACAATGGGGCGACCATGTGGGCAGAGATACGGGTTCTCGGTTTCCGCCAATTGCTCCAACAACCCCTGCATTTCCGGCAGACTCAGCGGATCGCCCGCCTTGACCGCCATTTTGCACGCATTCGTGATTGTCACATGATCGCGCTGAACCAGCAGTCGCCGCGAGACCGAATGATTGACCAACTCATCGATCATATCGCGCAAAACCGCTTCGTAGGGCTTATTCGACAGCAATGCCGGAATCGCACGCAGCACAAAACTTTCGCCTCCGAACGGCGCGATCTCCCATCCCGCTTCACCAAAACTCTCGCAATGTTCCGCCAACAGCATCGCCTCGCGTCGGCTCAAATTGATTGTCAACGGCACTGCCAGCCGTTGCACCGGAATTCCATTCGAGAGTCGCGTCACCGTCAATCGCTCATACAAAACCCGCTCATGAGCGACGTGCTGATCAATTACCGCGATCCCGTCCGGCGTCAGCGCGATAATATACGTGTTCCGCGCCTGACCTAAAACCCGAAACTCCCGCAGCTGCTCGGCAAACGGCTTGGGCTTCGGACGCACCTCGAATTCAGGTGTTGGGTCGTCAGGTGATTGGGTCATCGGGTCGTTAGGTCGTTGGGCAACTGGCGACGCCGGATCGTCTTCAGCGAACGGGTCATTGAGCAGAAAGGAAGAAGAATGAGGAATGAGGGAGGAATTTTCTCCTTGTCCCCCTGTCCCCCTGCCCTCCTGATCCCTCTCCGGCAGAAACGGCATAATCGACGCGAAAACACTCGGCGGGGCGGTCAAAGAGAGGGCTTGCTGACCCATTTGCTCCGCCTCTCTCATGGTATCGGCATCCCAATGCGCTGATAACCCCATACTCGGAGAATTGTTCGTAATCCGGGCTTGCGGTACAATACCATAAGCGAGCAACGCCTGTTTGACCGCTTGGCTGACTGCATGATGCACTTCGCCGTCACGGGTGAATTTGACTTCGGTTTTGGTTGGATGAACATTGACATCTACGAGTTCAGGAGAAATTTCCACGAAGACCGCTGCAATCGGATAACGGCTTTCAGGCGTCAGAGAGCGGAAGGCATCTTCGAGTGCGTGAGCGATCAGGCGGCTCTTGATCGGGCGGCGGTTGACATAAAAGAGTTCGTGCGATCTGCCCGGACGAGTGATGTCGGGTGTGGCAATAAATCCAGTCACGTCAATTCCCGCGCCGTCATGTCTGAGGGGAATCAATTTGCGGGCAATGTCGCGCCCCCAAACCGCCGCCAACGCCGCCAGCGATTCGCCTGTTCCCGGCGTCGAAAACATCTCCTGTGTTCCGTGTCTGAGCCGAAACGCGATCTGCGGGTGGGCGACTGCCAACTGCCCGACAACCTCCACGCATCTTGCTACTTCGGTAGGAGTAGACTTCATGAATTTCAGGCGGGCAGGAGTATTGAAGAACAGATCGGCAACCTCAATGGTTGTGCCGTTGCGTGCCGCCGTCTCTTCGACTGTCTCCAAATCACCGCCATTGACAAAAAGCGTGATGCCGCTCTCCTCATCGTGAGGCTTGCTGATAATCCGAAACTGCGACACCGACGCGATACTCGGCAGTGCTTCGCCGCGAAAACCAAGCGTTTTGATCGCGAACAAGTCATCTGCGGTTTCGATTTTGCTGGTGGCGTGACGATGCAGGGCAAGAATGGCGTCGTCGCGGGTCATGCCGAATCCGTTATCGGAAACCGACACCAGACGCTTGCCGCCCTCCTCCAACTGCACAGCGATCTGCGTCGCGCCCGCGTCTATTGCGTTCTCGACCAACTCCTTAACCGCAGAGGCAGGACGTTCCACAACCTCGCCCGCCGCGATCCGATTGGCAGTATTTTCATCCAACAAACGCACTCGATTTTCCGCCACGCTCTCACTCCTTAAAATGGGTCATTGGGTCATTGGG